>NZ_AEDV01000088.1 GCF_000148545.1 Streptococcus mitis SK597
GATTTAAGAAATTAACTTCCTCGTCTCCAGAAAATCGCTAAGACAATCATGGAACCTAGTACTGCCGGAATAATGGCAGTTCCTGCTATTATCGGTCCCCAAGTCCCAAAAAGCAAGTGGCCTATAAAGGCACCAATCCATCCTAGAAACATTTTTCCAAAACATCCCATTCGCTCTCCACGATTGGTCAGAGCACCTGCTAAAAATCCCACTAGGAGACCAACAAACATACTTCCTATCATCTTGTCTCCTTAATTTGCCCAATCTCCGTTACGGAAGAGTGGTACACGTGTCCCATCCTCACGGATACCATCGATATCCATTTGGTTAGAACCAATCATAAAGTCTACGTGAACATCTGAACGGTTAAGCCCCGCGGCTTCAAGCTCCTCTTCGCTCATCTCCGCTCCACCAACTACGCTAGTCGCATAGGCTGCACCGATAGCCAAGTGATTTGATGCATTCTCATCAAAAAGGGTGTTAAAGAAGGTTATGCCTGACTGAGAAATTGGGCTTGGATCTGGCACCAAGGCACATTCACCCAAGGCACGCGCACCCGCATTTTCAAAGACAAGGTCTTTCATGACTTGATTGCCTTTTTCTGCAGTGATATCTACGATTTGCCCATCCTTAAAGGTCACCTTAATACCTTCAATAATGTTTCCGTTATAACTAAGCGGTTTTGTAGAAGTGACATAACCATCTGCGCGACGGAAGTCAGGCGCTGTGAAAACTTCCTCTGTCGGCATATTTGGCAAGAATCCTTCTCCCTGTGCATTGATAGCACCAGCTGATTCCCAAACGTGGTTCTTCGGCAAGCCAAGGGTCAAATCTGTTCCTGGCGCTGTGTAGTGAAGGGCTGAAAATTGTTCTTTATTGAGCATATCTGCTTTGCTCTTGAGGATAGCTGCATGCTCTTCCCAAGCCTTAACAGGATCTGCTTCGTAGACACGGCAAGTTTTGAAAATTTGGTCCCAAAGGAGATCGACTGCTTCTTCGTCGCTCGCAGCATTTGGAAAGACTTTCTTAGCCCACTCAAGTCCAGCAGCGGCTGCTACCGTCCAGCTAACCTTGTTGGATTGAGTTGCGATACGCATTGGCTTCATGGCAAGTCCCATAGCTTTAGCAGAAGCTGATAGCTTGTCAGCATCCACACCGTTCAAGGCACCTGGATCAGATGAACGAACTCCGAGACGGCTAGCCTTGTTCTCCAAGAGATAGTTCATCTCAGCAATCTTGTATTCTGGCACATTGTCCAGACGCTCCATCGGCGCATGGAGGAATTTTTCACGGTTGATGACATCGTCTGTCCACTGAACGATAACCTCATGCGCACCCAAGTCATAAGCTTCTTTGACAATTAAGTGAGCCAACTCACGTTGCTCCACATCGATAGAGAGAGCCAAAGTGTGACCAGGTTGCACATTAATTCCGTTCGCAACCAATAATTTCGCATATTTTTCTAGATTTTCTTTAAAATTTGGTAAAACCATGTAATTTTCTCTTTTCTATTTTTATTTTTCTTTCAAAGCAGAGAATAATCCTGCTAAAGCAATAGCACCTGACAAGAGTGCTGTTGATAGAAGAATTGTCTGATCAGCAAGTTCTAGCTGATAGTCATAAACTTTTTGAGCTGGTTTGTCTTTTACAAAATCCTTTCCTTACTAGTATATCACATATATTGGTATTTTAAAAAACAAGCTTACTGAAGCTTGTTTTAATTAGCTATTACAAAAATTTTGTACATACCTTTCCACTTCTTTTTCCATAGATTGAATCTCACAAATATCCCATCTATTTTTTTTAGAAGTTATCTTTGCCATCATCTGTAATTTTAAACTCTGACGATGGAATATCCCTTCTCTTTCCCATTGTTCTAATTTAGCCTCTGGATAGGAGTTGCCAAACATGGAGTTCTGACTATCGGTAATAATACAAAGGTTGCCAAAGGAATGTAAAAACTCAGCAGGTAATTGGCTCTCTCCATCATGTCCATTTGGATTCTGAGGATACCAATGCTCTATGGAGCGACGATATGCAAATTTGAAATGATCAAAATTAATATCTTTGTACTCTTTCTCTAATTCGGCACGATTTTTCCATAAAACATAATCTACAAAGTTAAAAGCATAAACAGGAATTGCCCCATATTTTTTGATACTTTTATCTTCGGTAAACAATCTTTCTTTTGCATATCTTACTGCCATTTTTTCAAGAAAATCCTTAAAGAGACTAGCAAATTCTGTTTGATTTAACTCTTCAATATGGTTAAACAAGAATTGCAAGATTTCATATAACCAACGACTATCTCGATTGGCAGTAAAGGTCACAGCAAACATGGATTGAAGGAGGATAATGTTTTTGTTTAAATTGTCAAAAGTATTGTTTTGATAATTAATTCGAACATATTTCCATCCTCCATTTTCATTTCGTTGATATGTCTCATACTTACCTCGTTTGATTTGCCATTCGGTTTCATTTTCTAATTGGACATTTTTTACGATAAGCGTATCAAATATATGCTTCATAGTCAGAAGTAGTTGCCCAAATTGTTGGACCCATTCTCTATCTCGCTGTTCAATTTCAAAAATTTTCAATAATTTTTTATCATCAAATTTAGTTTCATCATTTCCTTCCATGATGAAAAAAACTTGAAGCAAAAATGTTGGAAAATCAATTACAGTCGTATAGTTTGAAATATCTGCTCCATTATTTACTAAGCTACTACGTTCATATTTTGTCTGAGTAATTGCATCTAGTAAACTTCGTTGCTCAATTTTTTTTACTCTTATTTTCTCAAATACACTTTCCAATTTGAAGTTAGTAAATTCTTTACCAAAAATTTTCTCCCCTTCTTCATCAGTATTGTTTGGTCTACTTCGGATTTGAAAAGCTTTCATTACCGGCTTATCAAACTCTGCACAGGCATCCCAAATCCTTGCAAATTTTTGTGCCATTTCTTGATCTTCACCAAATTTAGACATCATTTGTGCCTTAAGAATCTCATGAGCCTCTAGTTGTTCTCCTCGAGAATTGAAACGTTCGAAATAAAGATTCAAATCTAAATCTTCAGGAAGTATGCTCCGAAAAATGATGACCTTCTCAAAAAGATAATCAACGAAAGACTTAGGATCCAATTGGCGCTCTTCTAACACTTTTTTCAATGCGTCTTTAGCATGCCCGTAGCCTCTAGTCAACTCATTTTCATCGCCCTCTGAAATTTCTTGCTTGGTAAATAGCTTTTGAATATTCTTATTTGATTTCTTCCGAGCTGGGAAGGTAAGATTGACAGCTTTCAATCTATCAAAACCAAACTCATGCTTCAAAGCTAAGGCAATCAAATTAAGTGCTGTTGTTCGTTGTTGCCCATCTATGATTTTGAAAAGTTTTTTCTCTTTATTAACGACTAAATTAACAACTAATGTTCCAATATAATAATTGTCTCTATTTTCTTGATTGTCTCTATTTTCTTGAAAAGCATCTGCTACGTCGTTCAATAACTGCTCAATTTCATCATAAGTCCAAGCAAAATTTCTCTGATAAAGAGGGATAGCATAGGTATCTTCATTTAACAAACGATTAACTGATAAGCTTATATGTGTTTCTACCATTTATCTTTTTCCTCTTCTATAATCTTGTCCACAGTATAATTTTCAAATAATTCTCTATCTATCTTGATCATGAAATCATTCGGAGTGACAGCATGAGATAAAAGTTGAAATAGCTTTTGAACCTCTTTTTGTCTAAACCTTCCACCAGCAGCGTATTTCCCTACCGTTGCATCATATATGGCTTTAGATTTAACTCTAGGGTAGTAAGACCAAATAAACAAGGTCTCTACTATCTCCTTTGATAGCTCCTCTTTTCCAAATCTATCTGCGAAAAGCGAGCAAATATTTAGGAATATATTGTGACACTTGAGGTAGCGTCCTTTTGAGCTATTGTAAATGTTTAACATACCTTCTGGGTAAGCCAAATTTTGTTCTTCCTTCTCTGACTCATTAGAGAATCCTAACTTTTTATTTAAAAATTTTTTATGAACTCTAATAGTTTCATGAGCAGCTTCAATATACTCAAAAAATTTACTTCCATCAATGATTGGCATAGTAATGGACATAGGGAGCTTTTCAATATGACGATACAATTCTAAGTATGGAAAGTTCTGATTCAAATCAACGCCTTTAAAATCGTCAATAAAATCCTCTGTAAAACGGAGATAAGAGCCATAACGCTTGTTTGTTAATCCTGTCTCTCCTCGCGACCAACGTCTCATACGAAAAAGATGTTTATCAAACAACTCTTTGAGACTTAACTCTTTATCCTCTACAAATTGCTCCCACTTTTCCACAATTCTTTCATCTTCGAAAGCTTGCTTGCGAAGATGATAGGCTTTGAGCAAATCATGAGGTTCTAAAGATTTTCCGCGATTATTCTGAGAATCAAATAACTGAAAGGCTTCTGATAATCGTTCCTGTGGCATAGTAATCACGGAGACAGAACAATTTTCCAATAAAAAGTTGCAAATATCTTTTGCCTCATTTTCGCCAACTAATTGAGTTAAATTTTTCCACTCATTATAATTTTCACTCGCATGATAGCAAGATAGCTCTCCAAATTCAGCAGCACTCAACAGTTGATTAGCACCCTTATAATTCTCTAAATCATCTAACGAATGAAGAAACAAAGAAATTGAAATTAGCCGTTGCTGTCCATCGACAATATCTAAGTGTCCATCATTCTTATGCAGGATAACGGAACCAATCTGATATTCCTTTTTCCCCATAGCATCTCGTAAATCATAAAAAAGATTACGAATATGTTTTCTGTTCCATTTATATGGTCTTTGATAAGAAGGAATTCGCAAATCCCCTTCTTTCAATAGTTCACCAACCTTTTTAGAAGTAAATTGAATAGTCATTTTATCCTCATTTATATTTATCTATCATTTCTTGAACTGTTCGCTTCATATCCTCTACTAAAATCCGAGGAGACAAAACAGTAACTGCTTCCCCTTGTCCCAGCAACCAGCGTTTAAGACCCGGTGTATGCTGACTTTCAAATTTAAAATGAGTCCAATCGCCATTTTTCCCAACTATTTTTGCATTTGGAAATTGATCCATCACAATCGTCGGATCGTACAAATACTCGATTTCAATACTGATTTTCTTCCCGATAAAAGCATCTACTCTCTCGTTACGAATGTCACCATCTCTAAATTTATCGCGATAAGAAATAGAGGGTTTCTCTATACCACTAAGAGACCATGACTGGATACGGTCTACTCTTAAAGTAATATAAGTAGCATGTTTCAACTGGTAAACAACCAGATAGAAATAATGACTATCATAGTAAAGAGAGACTGGCAAAACAGTCTGCATCTTAGAAGATTCAGAATAAGGTTTTTGATAGATAATGTCTAGAACCTGTTCATGCAAAATAGCTTCTGATAAATTCCAAATTTTCTCTATTCTATTTTGTTGATCCGTTAAGGGAGCATAGTTCAGCTTTTCACTGCCAATGATCTGCTCAATTTCTTTCTGATCAGCACGGGGAACCAAGACCAGTAAATTTTTTAGTAAGCTATCAATTTCTGGTTTATTAAGTGCTCGATTTTCCAATAAAATCTTTGAAATAACGAGAATATCCTTTTTATTAAAAACTGACTTACTTGCTAAACAATACTTATTCGTCTTACGGTTATAAAGCAAATCTCCACTATAACTGGTGTGACTAGATAAAATATCACGAAGGAGCGAAAAATCCCTCTGTATCGTCTTTTCACTAACCTCAAATTCCTGAGCCAGTTGCTTTTTTCCTAATGAAGTACCTAACTGTAAACGTAAAAAGATTGTTAGTAATCTCTCTTGATCATTCATTTGCAATTTCCTTCTACATATTATTCAAACAATATTATTTCTAGTACATTATTATCACTTCTATAGTCTAACTAGCACTTTATATTCAAAACGATTAAAGCAAAATAAACTAGCCCTTAGGTGATTTCAACTGTACCACTATGCCAGATTCGAAGAACTCAACTACGGATTCATCCATATTTTTTAAGTCTTCGGGTAAGCAGTCTGAATATACAATGAAGAGTCTGCCTCTGTTCTTATTCTCTTTGAATTGCTGCATCCAGTATTCCTGTACCCTTTGATCAGCCTCTCCCAAAAGTTGAACTCCCTCCAGAAAAATCAAGTCATACTCTGTATGCTCCATTTGCAGTTTTATCCATTGACTATGTTTAGAAAAAATCAAATTATCTCTCACTCGATAATATCCAAGTGATGCTATTGGAGTAGCAGGTTTTATTTTAGTTAACGTATAAAACAGATGCCATCTGTCAGTCTCTGAAATACCGCAAATGTAAATACATTGAGAATCTTCTTTTAAGTCTATTTGTGGGAATCCAGTCCAATCACTCCCATCATCTTTCAAGCCTTTTTCAAAATTGTAAATTTGCTCTTCAATTGACACGTTAGAATTTAAAATTCCTTGATCCACCATATTATACTCTCTTTTCTATTATTTTTAAGAGAATTATAACAAATCAAGTGGACATATTTTGTCCACTTGTTCAAAATAAGCAATTTTTTAAAACAACTCATCAAACAAACTCAACTGGTTATCCTCTGGCATATTGCCGAGAATCCCCATCTCATCCATCTTTTCAACCAAGGTTGATGAGAGTCCGCCACGTTTGCGTAGTTCTGTTTTAGAGAGGAATTCTCCCTCTTCACGCGCTCGCACCAACTGCTTGGCAACGTTCTCTCCCAGACCATCCATTGCTACAAATGGCGGAATGAGGGTATCCCCATCGATAAGGAACTCTGTCGCCTGACTACGATAGAGATCGAGTTTCCCAAACTTGAAACCACGCTCCCACATTTCATTGACAATCTCAAGAGTTGTATAAAGATCAATTTCTACATTAGAGGCTTCATTATTCTTCCGTTTTTCAGCGATTTCTTCCATTCTGCGCTTAATAGCATCCAAGCCTGCACCCATAGTCTTGATATCAAAAGCCTTAGCACGGATTGAGAAATAAGCACAGTAATAATAAATGGGATGGTGAACCTTGAAGTAAGCTACACGCAAGGCCATCATAACATAGGCTGCCGCATGGGCTTTGGGGAACATATACTTAATTTTCCCACAGGACTCGATATACCACTCTGGCACCTTATTGGCCTTCATAGCTTCAATGTAACCATTTCGCTCCTCTTCGGAAATCTTGAGCCACAAGCCCTTACGTACCCGTTCCATGATGGTAAAGGCCATCTTAGGTTCGAGACCGGCATGCATGAGGTAAACCATGATGTCGTCCCGACAACCGATAACGGTCGACAGGTCCGCTATTCCTTGCTTGATTAAATCTTGGGCATTTCCCAACCACACATCGGTACCGTGGGACAACCCTGACAACTGAAGCAACTCCGCAAAAGTCGTCGGATGCGTCTCATCTACCATCCCACGTACAAAGTTGGTTCCAAATTCTGGAATCCCCAGCATACCTGTCGGCGTTCCGATTTGTTCAGGAGTCACACCTAGCACATCAGTCCCAGAAAAGAGGGCCATCACGCCTTCGTCATCCATAGGGATTTCATTAGGATCAATACCAGACAAGTCCTGAAGTTTTCGAATCATAGTCGGATCATCATGTCCCAGTACATCGAGTTTGAGGACGTTCTCGTCGATATCATGGAAGTTAAAGTGAGTGGTCTGCCATTCAGCCGTCACGTCATCTGCTGGATACTGGACAGGCGTAAAGTCGTAAACATCCATGTAGTTAGGAATAACAACGATTCCCCCTGGGTGTTGTCCTGTCGTTCGTTTGACACCAGCAGCTCCCTGGGCTAGACGTTCCACCTCTGCATCACGATAAAACTTGCCATAATCTCGCTCATAGCCCTTGACAAATCCATAAGCGGTCTTGGCAGCCACCGTACCAACCGTTCCTGCACGGAAGGCATATTCCTCACCAAAGATATCACGCACATCCAAGTGGGCGCTAGCCTGGTCTTCTCCCGAGAAGTTCAAGTCAATATCGGGAACCTTATCCCCATCAAAACCAAGGAAGGTCTCAAACGGAATATCCTGCCCATTTTTGCTGAGTTTGTGACCACAGTTTGGACAGTCCTTATTGGGCATATCAAATCCTGAACCATAAGAACCATCGGTGATAAACTCACTATACTGACACTGACCACAGACATAGTGAGGAGATAGAGGATTAACCTCCGTAATCCCAATCATAGTCGCAACGAAACTAGATCCGACAGATCCTCGAGAACCTACCAAGTAACCCCGTTCATTGGAACGTTGTACCAGCATCTGGGAAGCCAGATAAATCACAGCAAATCCATTCCCCAGAATGGATGTTAATTCCTTTTCAATTCGCAAATCAACGATATCTGGTAGCGGATTTCCATAAATCTCAAAAGCTTTCTTGTAGGTCAATTCAGCGACCGTTTCTTCAGCCTTGTCGATGAAAGGTGTGTACAAGTCACCCTTAACAACCTCAACAGGTTCAAAGATATCTGCCAAGGCATTGGGATTTTCAATAACCAATTTCCGAGCCAGTTCCTCTCCCAAGAAGGCAAATTCATCCAACATCTCATTGGTCGTTCGAAAATGAGCCTTGGGAAGAGGAGCTGGTTGGGCATGTTCACCATGACCGATAGTTCGGTTAATCATCGCACCCTGTCCCAAACTACGGACGATAATTTCACGGTAAATTTCTTCTTCTGGTTCGATATAGTGGACATTCCCCGTAGCAAGAACAGGCTTGCCAAGACGGTCTCCCACTTCTATCAAACTTTTGATAATGGTCTGTAGTTCTTCCGTATCCTTGATCTGCTCCTTGGCAATCAAGGGAGCATAGATAGCTGGTGGCATGACCTCAATAAAGTCATAATACTTGGCCACCTCAACCGCCGCATCCACACCTTGGGAAACGACCGCATCAAAAACTTCACCTTCTGCACAGGCTGATCCTAAAATCAAGCCCTCTCGATGGGCATCTAAAACCGTTCTCGGAATTCGTGGCACCCCTTCAAAGTACTTAGTGTTAGACAAAGAAACCAGCTTAAAGATATTTTTTAGACCTACCTGATTCTTGACATAGATGGTCGCATGCTTAATCCGAGCTTTTTTATAAGAATCTGGACTAATCAAATCAATGTTTAGTCTAGCTAGATCGATCACACCATGTTTTTCTGCTACTTCTTTTATAAAGATGAAAAGCAGGCGACCTGTAGCTTCCGCATCGTAGTTGGCCATGTGGTGATGTTCTAAGGCCACACCAAAACGCTTGGTCAAAGGCCCCAAACCATGACGTTTGTACTCAGGATAGAGGTTTCTAGCAAACTCCAGCGTATCAATAACTGGCTGACTAATCTTTGGCAGACCATGACGCTCATAATTGGCATTCATAAAGCCAACGTCAAAGGTCGCATTGTGGGCAACTAGTACCGTATCTTTACAAAATTCTTGGAATTCTTGCAAAACTTGTTCTAGTGGTTTGGCATTTTTGACATGGTCATCTGTAATTCCAGTCAACTCAGTAGTAAAAGCTGACAAGGGATGCCCAGGATTGATAAATTCATCAAATTCAGCAATGACATTCCCCTTGTACATCTTAGAGGCCGCAACCTGAATCAAGTCATTATAGATAGCTGAAAGCCCCGTTGTTTCCACGTCAAAGACCACATAGGTCGCTTCTGACAAGTCCATCTCCACTTCGTTATAGACGATAGGGACACGGTCCTCCACGATATTGGCTTCCATCCCATAGATCAGCTGGATTCCCGCTTTCTTAGCCGCCTTATAGCCGTGTGGGAAGGATTGAACATTCCCGTGGTCGGTGATAGCAACTGCTTTGTGTCCCCATTTAGCAGCTGTCGCAACGATTTCTTCAACCTCTGGTAGAGCATCCATAGTCGACATATTAGTATGAGCATGAAACTCAACCCGACGCTCACCTTCTGGCATCAAATCCTTCCGCTCATAGTGAACAACTTCCTGCACATCCTGCACGTTCATAGTCAAATCTCGTGTGAAGTTATTCATCTCCACATTCCCACGAACTCGGAGCCAAGAATTTTTCTTAATTAGATCAAACTTCTGGGCCTCTTCCTCATTCTTGACCCACTTTTGCATCGAAAAACTTGAAGTGTAGTCCGTCATTTTAAAGTTGATCAAAACACGCCCTGTTCTGGTCACTTTTTGCTCCACATCAAAAACAACCCCTTCAAAGACCAGACGATTTTCCTCCGTCGTCACTTCGATCATAGGAGTAATCTCCGCCTTGTCCAGCTTGGGTTTAGCTGCAGCTTTTTTAGCCTGAAAATCAAAGGCTGGTTTCTCTTCTGCTGGAGGAGGTGCCATCTGTTCCAGTTGCTCCATAACACGAAGCGCTTCCTCATTGGCAGCTTGAACAATCTGCTCATTTTCAGCATGAAAGGCCTCTTCCTGCTCCTGGGTTAGGATATCATTCTTCTCGACCTGACAGTTAAAAGTTGGAAAGCCAAATTTTTCAAGTTGTTTGGCTAAATTAGGAAGATGATTCTTCTTAAAGTGTTCCTTATCAATCGCCTCAGAACCCTCAATAAAGAGTTGATTTCCCTCAGCACGAACTTGCAGATTTTGATAAAGGGACTTAAAACCTTGACTAGCACATGGCCCCTCAGAAAAAGCCTCTTTATAGTAGTCCTGCAAGAGTTGGTTTGAAAAATCTTGAGACAGAGCCTTGATTTCAAAAACAGCTTTATTGCCTGTCTTAGAAAATTCTTCGCTTAAACCCTTCTTTAATTCTAAAAAGATTTCAATTGGTAAAATATTAGAAAATACAAAATGAAACTCCCATACCTTACTAATTTTATGAACTACAACTCGCTCAATATCAGCCTGCGATAAAGCAGGAGCCTGTCTCATTTCAGCAGGCATCCCCAGTTGATTCATCAAAATTTCAAAACTATTTGACATTCATTTTCCTCACATTATTCTCCTACTATTTTACCATATTTAGAGGTATTTTCTAAAGACAAAAGGAAGCCACTAAGTGACTTCCTTCTAGAGTGAGAACTGATTAGTCTTCACCTTTGTTTTTCTTAATGATTTCTTCTTGTACTGACTTAGGTACATCTTCGTAGTGGTCAAATACCATCATGAATGTACCACGTCCTTGAGATGCAGAACGAAGAACTGTTGCGTAACCGAACATTTCAGCAAGTGGAACATAAGCACGAACGATTTGGCTGTTACCGTGTGCTTCCATACCATCTACACGTCCACGACGAGCAGTTACGTGACCCATAACATCACCAAGGTTTTCTTCTGGAACAGTGATTGTTACAAGCATCATTGGCTCAAGGATAGCTGGTTGTGCTGATTTAGCAGCTTCTTTAAGTGCAAGTGAAGCCGCGATCTTGAAGGCAGTTTCAGATGAGTCGACATCGTGGTATGAACCATCGTAAAGCTTAGCTTTAACGTCAACCATTGGGTAACCTGCAAGAACACCGTTAGCCATAGATTCTACCAAACCTTTTTCAACCGCTGGGATAAATTCACGAGGAACCACACCACCGACGATTGCGTTTTCGAATTCGAATCCTTTACCTTCTTCGTTTGGAGTAAATTCAATCCATACATCACCGAATTGACCTTTACCACCAGACTGACGTTTGAAGAATCCACGTGCTTGAGTAGAAGCACGGAATGTTTCACGGTAAGATACTTGTGGAGCACCTACGTTCGCTTCAACTTTGAACTCACGACGCATACGGTCAACAAGGACGTCAAGGTGAAGCTCACCCATACCAGAGATAACTGTTTCACCAGTTTCAACGTTTGTTTCAACGCGGAATGTTGGATCTTCTTCAGCCAATTTTTGAAGGGCGATACCCATCTTATCTTGATCAGCTTTAGATTTTGGCTCAACCATCAATTGGATAACTGGTTCTGGAACGTTGATTGACTCAAGAATGATTTTAGCTTTTTCATCTGTCAATGAGTCACCAGTTGTAGTATCTTTCAAACCAACGGCAGCAGCAATATCACCTGAGTAAACAGTGTCGATTTCTTGACGGCTGTTAGCGTGCATTTGAAGGATACGTCCGATACGTTCACGTTTACCTTTAGAAGTGTTCAATACGTATGAACCTGATTGAAGAACACCTGAGTAAACACGGAAGAATGTCAAACGACCTACGAATGGGTCAGTCATGATCTTGAAGGCAAGAGCTGCAAATGGCTCTTCGTCAGATGCTGGACGAGTTTCTTCTTCGTCTGTATCTGGGTTAATACCTTTGATTGCTGGGATGTCAAGTGGGCTTGGAAGGTAGTCAATAACCGCATCAAGCATCAATTGAACACCTTTGTTTTTGAAGGCAGAACCACACAATACTGGGAAGAATTCAACGTTGATAGTCGCTTTACGGATACCAGCTTTCAATTCTTCGTTAGTGATTTCTTCACCTTCGAGGTATTTCATCATCAATTCTTCGTCAGTTTCAGCAACTGCTTCGATCAATTTTTCACGGTATTCTTGAGCTTGGTCAAGGTATTCAGCTGGGATGTCTTCTTCAAGGATATCTGTACCAAGGTCGTTAGTATAGATTTCAGCTTTCATCTTGATCAAGTCGATGATACCACGGAAGTCATCTTCAGAACCGATTGGCAATTGGATTGGGTGTGCATTTGCTTGAAGACGATCATGAAGTGTGCTTACAGAGTAAAGGAAGTCAGCACCGATTTTGTCCATTTTGTTGGCAAATACGATACGTGGAACTCCATACTCAGTTGCTTGACGCCAAACTGTTTCAGTCTGAGGCTCAACACCTGATTGTGAGTCAAGAACGGTAACCGCACCATCCAATACACGAAGAGAACGTTGTACTTCGATTGTGAAGTCCACGTGTCCTGGTGTGTCGATGATATTTACGCGGTGGTTGTTCCATTGAGCTGTTGTCGCAGCAGATGTGATAGTGATACCACGCTCTTGCTCTTGCTCCATCCAGTCCATTTGTGACGCACCTTCGTGAGTTTCACCGATTTTGTGGATTTTACCAGTGTAGTAAAGAATACGCTCAGTAGTTGTTGTTTTACCAGCATCGACGTGAGCCATGATACCGATATTACGAGTTTTTTCAAGTGAAAATTCGCGTGCCATGAGGTTTGTTTCTCCTATTTATTTTTGATTTCTATTCTATTATAACACGATTTTAATAAAAACGGATAGGCAGGACCTACCCGTTCTCAATGTTTCCATGCTATTGTTGGTTTTAACTTGTAGATTTACAAATTGAATCGAACTCGGGCTAAAAGCTTGGAAAATAGATAAGCTCTCCTAGAATCTTCGATTCTTCGTCAAGCTTCCTAATTTTCAGTCGCTTTTTTAACGCCCTTAGTATCTTAATCTTACCAACGGAAGTGTGCGAATGCACGGTTAGCTTCAGCCATACGGTGAGTGTCTTCACGTTTCTTAACAGCTGCACCAGTGTTGTTAGCAGCATCCAAGATTTCTTTCGCAAGACGGTCTTGCATTGTGTGTTCACCACGAAGACGAGCGATTGTTACCAACCAACGAAGTCCAAGTGTTGTACGACGTTCTGGACGAACTTCAACTGGGACTTGGTAGTTAGAACCACCAACACGACGTGCACGTACTTCAAGTACAGGCATGATGTTTTCCATAGCTGTTTCAAATACTTCAAGTGCATCGTTTCCAGTAACTTCTTTGATTTGCTCAAAGGCACCGTAAACGATTGAAGCAGCTGTACCACGTTTACCATCAAGCATAACGCGGTTGATAAGACGAGTAACTAGTTGTGAATTGTAAAGCGGATCTGGCAATACGTCACGTTTTGGAGCTCTATTTTTACGACTCATTTCTCTTTATCCCCTTTCCTTATGCTTTTGGACGTTTAGTACCGTATTTAGAACGGCCTTGTTTACGATCGTTAACACCTGCAGTATCAAGTGCACCACGGACGATATGGTAACGTACCCCTGGAAGGTCTTTTACACGTCCACCACGAAGAAGAACCACGCTGTGCTCTTGCAAGTTGTGTCCGATACCTGGGATGTAGGCAGTAACTTCGATAAGGTTGCTCAAACGTACACGAGCGAATTTACGAAGGGCTGAGTTAGGTTTTTTAGGTGTCATTGTTCCAACACGAGTTGCAACACCACGTTTTTGTGGTGAAGAAACGTTTGTTTGAACTTTTTTATGACTGTTGTAACCAACGTTCAAAGCTGGTGATTTAGATTTTTCTACTTTTGATTTACGCGGTTTGCGAACCAATTGGTTAATTGTAGGCATCTACATTCTCCTGTGTTTTTTTATTTTTGGTGATGATACACTTGGTGACAGCTATCATCTGTGTGTACTTTTGCAACATTTGTCAGCACGTCCCTGTACACTCTTGAGAGACCAAAAGTAAAAAGTACCGTCTATTATTGTAACAAAATTTTCCATTGGTTGTCAAGATATTTTTCTTTTTTATTGTTAATTTTAGCTCTTTTGTGGTGCTCCCCCAAAAAAGAAAAGGAGGAATCTCACCCTCCTAAAGTTAGTATTGTTCCATTCAATCCCATCAATTTTAACACATAATGGTTTTCGAGTTAAGATAGTATCACAACCAACCAGATTCTTTCGCGATATTAGCTGCATCTGTTCGATTACTAGCATCTAGTTTCGAAAGAATATTGGTGACATAATTTCGGACGGTTCCGTTTGATAAATAAAGTTGATCTGCAATTTCTTGGTTAGACAAGCCTTGAGCAATTCCCTTTAAAACGGCGATTTCTTGCTCTGTTAACGGGTTAGGATGCGTCATCACCACTTCCATCAATTCAGGCGAATATTCCTTACGTCCTTCTAGGACAGTATACAAGGTTTTCATGAGGTCTGCAACGCTTCTTTCTTTCAAGACATAAGCATCTACTCCAGCCTTGACTGCACGTTCAAAATAACCAGGGCGCTTGAAGGTCGTTACCACAACCACCTTTGTTTCTAGCTTTTCTGCTCGTACCCATTCCAGCACTTCGAGACCTGTCTTAACAGGCATCTCTACATCAAGGATGGCGATATCTACAGACTCTTTTTCTAAGAGTTGGATTGCTTCTTGCCCATTCTTGGCTTGTAAGACAGACTCTACATCTGCTTGAAAGGCAAGCAACTGACACATGGCATCTCGTAACATACTTTGATCTTCTGCGACTAATACTTTCATCTTAGTTTCTCTCCTTATAAGGTAGTCGAACTTGCACTTCCGTTGGCTGTTTCTGACTGATTACTCTTACTTCTCCTGAAAATGGAAGGACACGATCTCGGACTGTATGGAGCTCATCCCCCTTTATAGAAGCGAAACCACAGCCATCATCACTTACTGTTAGAATAAGTTCCTTCTCTGTCCGTTCTAATTTTAAGTAAGCTTTAGACGCTTTGGCATGTTTGATGATATTGGTCACTAACTCAAGCAAAATCATGGAAGCCGTTGACTCCAATTCCTGAGTAAGGCTAGCAGTATCTAGTTGGTTATCCGTTTCCACCTTAATTCCAGCAATTTCTAACATCTTTTTCACAGTCTCTAGTTCGGATGTCAAAGTTCTAAACTTAAGATTTTCCACAATGGTTCGAACCTCACGCATTGATTCTTTGCTAATTTGCTGTATTTCTCTTAATTCCTTTTCCACTTGTGGATAAGCCTGCATCTGTAATAACTGTAATGCTAAATCTGTCTTGACACTAAGCATGGCAAAGGTATGTCCCAGACTATCATGCAAATCCTGACCGATACGATTGCGCTCATTTTCTGCTAGCAATAGATTTATCTGGGCATTTTGCTTAGTCTGAGCTTCTTTCAAATCTTCCACAATACGAATCCGAACCAAGCCAAAAGTCATTAAATTGACAAACGTAAGAATTCCAAACAGATAGACTAGAAACTCAACTTCGATTTCCTGAAAAATCAAAAGTTGCCCCACAACAAGGACTTGAGCAAGGAGAAAAGTCCGGACATGTAAAGAATTAAAACTACGTACGCCGAAATGATAAATTAAGAGATTAGCAAGGAAAAAGAAGAACCAGATATAATTTACACCAACAAAGGCTGTATAGCCAGCTACATAGGCTAGCATGATAATCCAACAGAGCCAGGATAAGCGCTGGCTCTTGGTGGTTAAAACGCCTAAGTAAGCCACTACAAATAGAATATCAATCAATAAATGCCAGCTAGGAATTTCCCCAGTCATTACAGGAACGATGGGAAAAACCATAAAAATCAAACTGGCCCAATACATATAGTCTATGCTTTTCAGTCTTTCAAGCATTAAGCATTCTCCTTATGACCTTGAAGGTAAATGGTCAAACCAAATAAAACTGCTGAAAAAACAAGTAGATAAATTGTGGCTGATAGATTGATGCCACCCTCGTTTAAGAAGGTCTTGAGCAACTCCATCAACTGGTAGGTTGGCAGACACTTCCCGATTGCTTGCATCCAGTCTGGAAATAAAGAGATGGGCATCCAGAGTCCGCCTAACACAGCCAAGCCTAGATAGAGAAGATTGCCCACGACTGACATCAACTGACTAGACGGCAAGAGAGTCAATGTCAAGCCGAGAGCTACAAAGGCAACACTTCCTACTATCAGCAAGAGCGCAGCACCAATCCAGCTTCCTAAAGGCATATCCACACCTCTGACCAAGTGCCCAACTGAGAAAACAACCATGATTGAGACCAGATAATCAACCATCATACTTGTTATCTTTGATAGATAATATTCTACCATATTTACCGGAGTATGGCGCAATGTTTTCTGCCAGTTGTTGATTTTATCTGTATGTAAAACAGCTGGGAATGAAAACATAGCTGTCGACATCATGGAAAAGGCTGTCATGGAGATGAGGTAATCACGCATAAAATTAGCTGGTCCACCAGGTGTGTCCTGGTACATGCCTGAAAAGAATAAATAGAAGGCTGTCGGCATCCCTACAGATAATAGATAATAGACTAATTGTCGTTTGGTCAATAGAAATTCTATCTTACTAAGTGCTATCCATCGTTTCATATTAGTTATCTCCCTTCTGCGTTTCTTCAAAGATTGTATCCAACAAACTACGATTATTAACTTCAATTTCTTGTATGCTACATCCTGCTTGAACTAACAGTTCCCAGAAAGCATTTGCCTCTCGTGTGACTACTTGCAGAGCATCTTGTTTTTGTACCCACCTTTCAACCAAGACTGACTTCTCAACGACTTCCTTGTAAGCTAGAGGAAGGATAAAATGCTTTTCAATCTCCTCACTACGCATAGCTAGAGGCGTCGTATCACGAATCAACTCTCCCTTATTTAAAACCAAAATCCGGTCTGCGGTGTGTTCCACTTCCTCAATATAATGGGACGAATAAAGAATGGTGACTCCTTGCGCTTTTAACTCCTGAATAATCTCCCAAAAACGTTGACGAGTTGAGGTATCCATGGCCGAAGTAGGTTCATCTAAAAAGACTAACTTTGGTCGCCCAATTAGAGTTAAGACAAAAGAGAAAAGACGCTTTTGACCACCTGATAATTTTTCTGCCAACTGTTCTTTTTGTTGCTTGTCAAACTGCAATAGTTGATCAATTTCCTGCTCACTCAAAGGATTTGGATAAATACTTTGAAAGAAAGCAATCAACTCTTTAACTTTTAATTTCTGTACAATCACATTTTCTTGAGGGAGGTAAGCCCTAGTATAGTCTAACTTAGAACTCGTCACTGGTAAACCTTGAATAGACACTTGACCGCTGGTGACCATTTTATCTCCAAGCAAACAATCTAAGAGTGTCGTCTTCCCAGCACCATTGGAACCAATCAAGGCAACACATTCACCATCCTTGATTTCAAAAGAGATGTTCCGCAAGATCTCCTTGTCTTTTATTTTCTTACACAATTTCTCAACTTTAATCACAGTCATGAGATTCTCCTTTCAACCACTCCTTTCCCATCGGAAAGGCGATAAAAATCATAAATCCTAACCCCCATGCACCACGGATGAACTGGTGAAGGAAGGTTTGAGCAAATCAACCTGTAAACATTTCTACCAACCATACCACTAGTGATAGTCCAATAAAAAGATAGAGAAACGCTTTTTTCATTTCTCAAACTCCTTTTTCACATCTCTGACCAATTTCAAACCTTCTCTGATAAGCCAAGACATCATTCCAAAGCCAGCAAAGACCTCCCAAGGAAAATGGTAGAAGCCCTCGTCCAATCCTGAGAACATGAGATAGGTCATAACTCCTGCTGCTACTAAACTCACTGCTATAATCATTTTATTTCTCATCTCTTCTTCCTCCATTTCATACTTCAATTATAGTCTTTTGAAGTTAGCTGAGATAGAAGCTTCTGTCACTAAGAAATATGACAAATGTCATAAAAGATTCTGTTCAAAATAAGCAAGATACACTATACAATAAAACACAAGTAGAAAAATCTAAGGCAGCTTCCTCAAAATAAATATCAAACCCAATTCACACTATATTGAAAACTAATACTTATTTAAAATCAAAAAGAGTAGAAATTTTCATCAGACAAACACATATATTATATGTTGAACAAAACCCTAAAATTTATAAGAGTTATAAAATCTGTTAAATTTCAATGTGGATACCTAAACTACGTTATTTATTGAAAAGACTGGAAACAAAAAGTATACGCTGCCAAAATGAATTACTGAAAATCAAAAAAGAGAGAAGCAAACTGATCCTCTCTTACTGAAAATCAAAAAAGAGAGAACCAAGCTGATCCTCTCTTAATGTATATAATACCTAGTTTTAAAAATACACATTCACATATCTCTGTAATG
>NZ_AEDV01000087.1 GCF_000148545.1 Streptococcus mitis SK597
CCAACCTCAAAACAGTGTTTTGAGCAACCTGTGGCTAGCTTCCTAGTTTGCTCTTTGATTTTCATTGAGTATAAATCAGCCATAAAGAAAACCTATCACAGATATAGATATCATATAATGGCGTAAATAGTCTTTTTCTGTTAAGATTATAAGGTATTCTATTTTGGAGGAAATGACATGAAAAAAATCGTTAAATACTCATCTCTTGCGGCCCTTGCTCTTGTTGCTGCAGGTGTGCTTGCAGCTTGCTCAGGGGGTGCTAAGAAAGAAGGAGAAGCAGCTAGCAAGAAAGAAATCATCGTTGCAACCAATGGCTCGCCAAAACCATTTATCTATGAAGAAAATGGTGAATTGACTGGTTATGAGATTGAAGTCGTTCGCGCTATCTTTAAAGACTCTGACAAGTATGATGTCAAGTTTGAAAAGACAGAATGGTCAGGTGTCTTTGCAGGTCTTGACGCTGACCGTTACAATATGGCTGTCAACAATCTGAGCTACACTAAAGAACGTGCGGAAAAATACCTTTATGCCGCACCAATTGCCCAAAACCCTAATGTCCTTGTAGTGAAGAAAGATGACTCTAGTATCAAGTCTCTCGCTGATATCGGTGGAAAATCGACGGAAGTCGTTCAAGCTACTACATCAGCTAAGCAGTTAGAAGCATACAACGCTGAACACCCGGACAACCCAACTATCCTTAACTATACTAAGGCAGACTTCCAACAAATCATGGTACGTTTGAGCGATGGCCAATTTGATTACAAGATTTTTGATAAAATCGGTGTTGAAACAGTGATCAAGAACCAAGGTTTGGACAACTTGAAAGTTATCGAACTTCCAAGCGACCAACAACCTTACGTTTACCCACTTCTTGCTCAGGGTCAAGATGAGTTGAAATCATTTGTGGACAAACGCATTAAAGAACTCTACAAAGATGGCACGCTTGAAAAATTGTCTAAACAATTCTTCGGAGACACTTACCTACCGGCAGAAGCTGATATTAAATAATTTCTTGAAATCATCCATTCTGAGTAAGATGGGTGATTTCTCAGTTCTTAGGGATATAGTTTTAAACTATATATCTGATTATCTAATAACAATTTGTGCAATTGAACAAAGTATGAGATACTAGTACGGTATTATTTTTAAGGAGAAAGAATCATGAAAATCAAAAAATGGCTTGGCCTAGCAGCCCTTGCTACAGTCGCAGGTTTGGCTCTTGCAGCTTGCGGAAACTCAGAAAAGAAAGCAGACAATGCAACAACTATCAAAATCGCAACTGTTAACCGTAGCGGTTCTGAAGAAAAACGTTGGGACAAAATCCAAGAATTGGTTAAAAAAGACGGCATTGCCTTGGAATTTACAGAGTTCACAGACTACTCACAACCAAACAAGGCAACTGCTGATGGCGAAGTAGACTTGAACGCTTTCCAACACTACAACTTCTTGAACAACTGGAACAAAGAAAATGGAAAAGACCTTGTAGCGATTGCAGATACTTACATCTCTCCAATCCGTCTTTACTCAGGTTTGAATGGAAGTGACAACAAGTACACTAAAGTAGAAGACATCCCAGCAAACGGAGAAATCGCTGTACCGAACGATGCTACAAATGAAAGCCGTGCGCTTTACTTGCTTCAATCAGCTGGCTTGATTAAATTGGATGTTTCTGGAACTGCTCTTGCAACAGTTGCTAACATTAAAGAAAATCCAAAGAACTTGAAAATCACTGAATTGGACGCTAGCCAAACAGCTCGTTCATTGTCATCAGTTGACGCTGCCGTTGTAAACAATACCTTCGTTACAGAAGCAAAATTGGACTACAAGAAAGCACTTTTCAAAGAACAAGCTGATGAAAACTCAAAACAATGGTACAACATCATCGTTGCGAAAAAAGATTGGGAAACATCACCAAAAGCTGATGCTATCAAGAAAGTGATCGCAGCTTACCACACAGATGATGTGAAAAAAGTTATCGAAGAAACATCAGACGGTTTGGATCAACCAGTTTGGTAATAAGAAACAGGGAGGTGGGAGAGAAAATTCCACCTCTTGCTTTTGTATAGAGCATGGATTGTCAGGAAGAGTAGTTCATAGAAAGGTAGAGAGAATATGGTTTTTCCTAGCGAACAAGAACAAATTGAAAAATTTGAAAAGGATCATGTAGCCCAGCATTATTTTGAGGTTTTGCGTACCTTGATTTCTAAGAAATCAGTCTTTGCCCAGCAGGTTGGACTTAAGGAAGTCGCAAATTATCTGGGTGAGATTTTCAAACGTGTTGGGGCTGAAGTGGAGATTGATGAGACTTATACGGCGCCCTTTGTTATGGCGCATTTCAAGAGTTCGCGCCCAGATGCCAAGACCTTGATTTTCTATAACCACTATGACACTGTACCAGCTGATGGGGATCAGGTGTGGACAGAAGATCCTTTTACTCTTTCAGTCCGCAATGGCTTTATGTATGGGCGTGGGGTTGACGATGACAAGGGTCATATCACAGCTCGTTTGAGTGCTTTGAGAAAATATATGAAGCACCACGATGACCTGCCTGTCAATATCAGTTTTATTATGGAGGGTGCGGAGGAATCGGCTTCGACAGACCTGGATAAGTATTTGGAAAAACATGCGGATAAACTCCGTGGTGCGGATTTATTGGTCTGGGAACAAGGAACCAAAAATGCCTTGGAACAGCTAGAAATTTCTGGTGGAAATAAGGGGATTGTGACTTTTGATGCCAAGGTTAAAAGTGCTGATGTGGATATCCATTCGAGTTATGGTGGGGTTGTGGAGTCAGCTCCCTGGTACCTCCTTCAAGCCCTACAGTCTCTTCGTGCCGCAGATGGCCGTATCTTGGTTGAAGGTTTGTACGAAGAAGTGCAAGAGCCAAATGAACGTGAATTGGCCTTGGTGGATACCTACGCTCAACGAAATCCAGGGGAAATCAGCCAGATTTATGGTTTGGAATTGCCTCTTTTACAAGAGGATCGTGCAGCCTTTCTAAAACGTTTCTTTTTCGAGCCAGCCCTTAATATCGAAGGGATTCAGTCAGGTTATCAAGGACAAGGAGTCAAAACGATTTTGCCAGCAGAAGCTAGTGCCAAGCTAGAGGTTCGTTTGGTTCCTGGCCTAGAACCGCATGATGTTCTGGAAAAAATTCGGAAACAGCTAGACAAAAATGGCTTTGATAAGGTAGAATTATACTATACCTTGGGAGAGATGAGCTATCGAAGCGATATGAGCGCACCAGCCATTCTCAATGTGATCGAGTTGGCTAAGAAATTCTATCCACAGGGCGTTTCAGTCTTGCCGACGACAGCGGGGACAGGGCCTATGCATACGGTCTTTGATGCCCTAGAGGTGCCAATGGTGGCCTTCGGTCTAGGAAATGCCAACAGCCGAGACCACGGTGGAGATGAGAACGTGCGAATCGCCGATTATTACACCCATATTGAATTAGTAGAGGAGCTGATTAGAAGCTATGAGTAGAGATATTATCAAGTTAGATCAGATCGATGTGACTTTTCATCAAAAGAAGAGAACTATCACAGCGGTCAAGGATGTGACCATTCACATCCAAGAAGGGGATATCTACGGAATCGTTGGATATTCTGGAGCAGGGAAATCAACTCTTGTACGGGTGATTAACCTTTTGCAAAAACCATCTGCAGGGAAAATTACCATTGACGACGATGTGATTTTTGATGGCAAGGTGACCTTGACGGCCGAGCAGTTGCGTCGTAAACGTCAGGATATCGGGATGATTTTCCAGCATTTTAACCTGATGAGCCAAAAGACAGCAGAGGAGAATGTAGCCTTTGCCCTAAAACACTCTGGACTTAGCAAGGAAGAAAAGAAGGCTAAAGTAGCCAAGCTGTTGGACTTGGTTGGCTTGGCGGACCGTGCTGAAAACTACCCTTCACAATTATCTGGAGGGCAAAAACAGCGTGTAGCCATTGCGCGTGCCTTAGCAAATGATCCAAAAATCTTGATTTCAGACGAGTCGACTTCTGCCCTTGACCCTAAGACAACCAAGCAGATTTTGGCCTTGTTGCAAGATTTGAACCAAAAATTAGGCTTGACTGTTGTCTTGATTACGCATGAAATGCAGATTGTCAAAGACATTGCCAACCGTGTGGCGGTTATGCAGGATGGGCATTTGATTGAAGAGGGTAGTGTGCTTGAAATCTTCTCAGACCCTAAACAACCCTTGACCCAAGACTTTATCTCAACAGCTACAGGTATTGACGAAGCCATGGTCAAAATCGAGAAGCAAGAAATCGTGGAACACTTGTCTGAAAACAGTCTCTTGGTGCAACTCAAGTACGCTGGTGCTTCAACAGACGAGCCACTTTTGAATGAATTGTACAAGCATTACCAAGTGACGGCTAATATCCTCTATGGGAATATTGAAATTCTCGATGGTACTCCTGTTGGAGAATTAGTTGTGGTCTTGTCAGGTGAAAAAGCAGCACTGGCAGGTGCTCAAGAAGCCATTCGTCAAGCAGGCGTACAACTAAAAGTATTGAAGGGAGGACAGTAAGATGGAATCATTGATTCAAACCTATTTACCAAATGTCTATAAAATGGGCTGGGCTGGTCAAGCAGGCTGGGGAACAGCCATCTACCTAACCCTCTATATGACAGTTCTTTCCTTCATCATCGGAGGGTTCTTGGGGCTTGTTGCAGGTCTTTTCCTTGTCTTGACAGCGCCAGGTGGTGTCTTGGAAAATAAAGTCGTTTTCTGGATTTTAGACAAAATTACCTCAATTTTTCGTGCGGTTCCTTTCATCATTCTCTTGGCAGTCTTGTCACCCTTCTCTCATCTAATCGTAGGAACAAGTATCGGACCAAATGCGGCTATCGTACCCCTATCTTTTGCAGTCTTTGCCTTTTTTGCCCGTCAGGTACAGGTTGTCTTGGCTGAACTGGATGGCGGTGTCATTGAGGCGGCTCAAGCGAGCGGAGCGACATTCTGGGACATCGTGGGTGTTTACCTATCAGAAGGTCTTCCAGATTTGATCCGTGTGACAACTGTGACCTTGATTTCCCTTGTTGGGGAAACGGCTATGGCTGGTGCGGTTGGAGCTGGTGGTATCGGTAACGTAGCCATCGCTTATGGATTTAACCGCTACAATCACGATGTGACCATCTTAGCAACCATCATTATCATTTTGATTATCTTTGCGATCCAATTCTTGGGAGACTTCTTGACCAAGAAATTGAGCCATAAATAAAGAGAACTGGGCCATCTATACATCAATTCACAGGATTTGTCGTATAGCCAAGACTTAAAATTCTCTGTAGTGGTTGCTATCAATTGATACTTTTATGAGTAAGAGAGTTAAGAATTGTGGGGAGTCAATATGCAAAATCTGGGAGAAGTTTTTAAAGAATTGAGAAAGAGTCGGAATGTATCCCTACAGGAGGCGACGGGAGGAGAGTTTACTTATTCCATGCTGAGCAAATTTGAGCGTGGAGAAGCAGACTTATCATCTATGAAATTGATTACTGCCTTAGATAACATCCACTCTGATTTGAATGAATTTATGTACTTGGTACGTGGTTTTTCTCAGAAAAAGGTTTTGGCTTTTCAAGAAAATCTTTGGGATTTATATGACAGAGAAGGGATTGATTCTCTCCATTCCTTGTATGAAGAGACGACTCAAAAGTATAGATCAAGTGGTGAAACAAGCTATCTTTTACAAATGATTCGTATCAAAAGCCTTCTTGTGTTTTTTGATTCAGAAATAAGAGCAACGGATGAAGAACTGACTTTTCTCTATGACTATTTTTTTACTATTGACATCTGGGGAAATTATGAATTGGAATTATTTTCAACGATTTCTACTTTGTTCCCTCTGCCCCTCTATTTTAAATATTCTAGGGAGATGTTACAAAAGACGGATTTATTAGGCTCTTTACCGAGTAACAAAGTTGGTATTGACACCATTTTAATTAATGGACTCTTTAAAGCGATAGAGGAAAAGGATAAATTAAAAGCAGATTATTTTATCTTTCAGATTGAAAAACGAGAATTGCCAGAATCTCAAGCCTATCTTAAAATCATTTATATGATTGCTAAAGGGTATTATGATACTATTTTTAAATTAGAAAATAAGGGTCTTGAAAAAATCCAGAGAGGCATTACAATCTTACAAGATTTAGAGTATGTAGATGGTGCAAGATACTATGAAAACTATTTTGCAAATCAGCTTTCAAATAAAGATTTGTAATATATTCTCGTTACATCGACTGATGAAAAATAAATAGGCTTGTAGATGGATTGATAATTAGCAATTTCTAGGCGCTAGAGTTTCTATTTTCAGAAAAAATATATTACAAAAAAGTGGGGACTCCCGCTTTTTTTGTTAGACTGATTTCAATAGAATACTCTTTGAAATGTGAGAAAGGTCTGCTATGAAATTATTTTTAAAACATCATTTATTTAGAATACTTACCTTATCGAGGTTTTTGAGCTCAAGTGGAGCTTATATTTATAATTTGGTATTTATCGTTTATGCTGCGAGTCTACCCTTTAAAAATATAGCAGTATTTATGGCTAATATGATTACGATTTTACCTTTCCTATTTACTTTTTATGTTGGGATTAGGGCTGATCATACTCGGAATAAAGCAGGGACAATTATCTGGGTTGGTTGTGTGCAAAGTCTACTATTTCTTTTGATTGCTAGTGTGATTCATGACCAGAACTTCGTAACGTTTGCTTTTATCTGTATGGTTAATATCTGTTCAGATATTTTATCGGATTATACAGCAGGCCTTCGTATGCCGATTATCCAGCATAATATTTCGGAAGATAAGCTCTATGAAGCTTATTCCTTTACTCAGTTTGTTTCCTATTTATCAAATCTAGGAGGTCAAGCCTTAGGAGTGTGGTTACTCACAACAAGCCACCAAGATTTTTCTTTTGTTGCAATTGTGAATGCTGGCTTCTTTTTACTATCTTCTCTCATTTTGTTCAAAAATAGCAGAGAATTGACGCATTTGTCTGTAACGGTAGAGAATGAGCCTATTAGTTTACTTCAACAAGTTAAGGCAATCTATGCGGACATGGATGATATCTTTAGGCAAAGAGAAAGTAAATCATTGCTTAAAATTATCCTTGTCATTTTGGTAATGAATACTTTGGGAGGAGCTGTTGGAGGTATTTATCACTTTTATTTATTAGACCATACTATCTATCATCTCAGCTATGCTCAAGCCCTATTTTTAATTGAATGTGTTAGCTTGGGAGGAGCTATTATTGGTAGCCTAACTCCCCATGATTATTTTGGTAAATGGTCGTTTTCAAGATTGCTATCGCTCAATGCAAGTCTGTTTGTCTTGCTTGCTACTGCTAATATTTTAGATTTTTCTCCTCTAGTAGGTGTTGCTTGCTTAGCTTTTGTCATGTATTTGATGTCGAAATCAATGCCTAAATTAGATACTCTGTTATTGTCTAATTTGAGCGCGGATGTATTAGCTAGAAGTAATAATCTCTTGAGTATGATTTTTTCCCTAACATTACCCTTGGGGATGTCTGTATTTTCCTTCTTAGCTTTACAAGATATCAGGCTTTGTTGGTGGGTGTTTTTGGTAGTGAGTGTGATAGGGTTGATTTTATCACTAGAAAAAAGAAGTTTTTCGGGTAAAAAATTTTAACCTAGGAAAATCAGGCTTACTAGAAGGCCTTCCAGATTTAATCCGTGTGACGACTGTGACCTTGATTTCCCTTGTTGGGGAAACAGCCATGGCCGGAGCGGTTGGTGCTGGTGGTATCGGTAACGTAGCCATCGCTTATGGATTTAACCGCTACAATCACGATGTGACCATCTTGGCAACCATCATTATCATTTTGATTATCTTTAAA
>NZ_AEDV01000086.1 GCF_000148545.1 Streptococcus mitis SK597
ACTCTAGCCTTCAGTTACAAACGACTGAAAACTAGAGTTTTTTCTATTGTTTCAAAGCATTATACAAGTTGCGGATCGGTTGCTTTAATATCGGATGGATAAAATGAGGCGCAATTTCTTGTAGAGACTCAAGAACAAAAAGGCGTTCCGCTATGTAAGGATGAGGCAAGATAAGGTCATCTGTATAAATGATCTGGTCCTCCACAAAGAGCAAGTCCAAATCAATCAAACGAGGTCCCCAATGCATTTCTCTCACCCGTCCCATCTCTGACTCAATAGCTAACAAGGTCTCTAATAGAACTGGGGCCGGCAACCAGGTTTCAACCTCAACCACTTGATTAGCAAAGCTATCTTGCTCCACACCACCCCAAGGCTCCGTCGTCAAGACACTGGACTCTTTGAGAATTTGGATACCTCGAGCTCGCATTTTCTCAATGGCTTGTTTCAAGTTTGCTTGTTTATCTCCCATATTGCTTCCTAGAGCGATAAAGGCTCGTTGCTTGCGGCGATGAATGGTTACCGAGCAGGTATCTAGCGGTAAATGCACTGGCGCCCAAGGCTTTTTCAGTTCCAACTCAATCTCTTGGACAAGAGGATAAGACTCAAAAGTACGTTCTACCAGTTTGTAGGCTACCGTTTCAATCAAGTCCTCAGTTGTTTCCTGAAACCAAGTCGTCCACTTCTGACACAGTTCTCCATAATGAACAGAGTCTGTTAAATCCAAGTCTGTAGCCGCCTTGGTCATATCATAGGATAAGATGGCTGAAACGACAAACTTCTGCCCCAATTCCTTTTCACTAGGGAAAAGACCATGATAGGCAAAAATTTCCAAATCCTTAATCTGCAGTTGATCCATAATGATTCCTTTCTAGAAAAATCCGCTTCAAGCGGATTCTTTTTATACTCAATGAAAATCAAAGTGCAAACTAGGAAGCTAGCCGCAGGCTGCTCAAAACACTGTTTTGAGGTTGCAGGTGGAAGCTGACCTGGTTTTAAGAGATTTTCGAAGAGTATTATAGTCCCATTAAACGATAAGCCTGATCTCGGAGGTCCTTATCTGTTTCAAATAGACCACGAGCTACTGTCGTCAAGGTTGCAGTGCCTGGTTTTCTGACACCACGCATGCTCATACACATATGTTCCGCCTCAATGACAACAAAGGCTCCTTTAGCACCTAGATACTCCATCAAGGCATCGGCCACTTCGATATTCAATCGTTCTTGAATTTGTGGTTTTTTTGAATAAACTTCAACCGTACGGGCTAGCTTAGACAAACCTGCTACACGGCCATCTGGAATATAGGCAATATGCGCTCTACCATAAAATGGCAAGAAGTGGTGTTCACACATAGTATGGAAAAAGATATCCTTTTCTACCACCATATTATCATCAATAATCTCAAAGGATTTTGACAAATGTTCCTCCGCCGTTTGACCAAGACCTGAAAAAATCTCTTGGTACATACGAGCCACACGAGCAGGTGTTTCCTGCAAGCCCTCGCGGTTAGCGTCCTCTCCGACAGCCTCGATAATCATTTTTACAGCTGTTTCAATCTTTTGTGTATCCATTTTCATTCTTCCTCTCCATCAGATAGGCTCTCACTTGGCTCAAAAAATACAAGGAACCTGTGACAATCCTAACTGTTTTTTTCTCTTCTTTTTTATCTGTCAATTTTTGCTCTAGAAAATCCTGCCAATCTTGGTAGCTGAGATTTCTAGACTTAGCTGCCTCTTTCAGCACGCTTTCATCAGTCGCCCGACTATCGTCAAAATGTGTCAGGGTAAGCTCGGTATCTGGCATGGCCCCCAGTAAGTCTAACATATCCTCCAAGGCCTTGGTTTTGATACAAGTAAAGAGGATTTCCTTACGATAATCCGCAAAGCGTTCTTGCAAGGTTGCTACTAAAGCCTTGATAGCATGAGGATTGTGAGCCCCATCCAAAATCATCAAGGGGTCTCTTGACACGATTTCCAAACGCCCTGGCCACCTTGTTTCTTCCAGAGCTTGAGCAAGCAAGCGATTGCTTGCTAGTTCTCGGCCATCCTCCTGACAAAAATTATCAAGCAAAGCTATGGCCATCCCAGCATTCTCTATCTGGTGCAAACCAAGCAGGCCAGTCTGGAAGCGACCTTGTCTGACAGCACTGGTATAGTCAAATACTTCACCCGTTACCACACTCTCTTGGTGACTGACATGATAATTTGCCCCGTAGGCAAGTCTCGACGCATCTTTCTCTTCCACAATGCGGTCAATCATAGCCAAAGCTTCTGGAGCGATACGACCCGTTACCAAGGGAATTCCTTGTTTGATAATACCAGCTTTCTGCTCTGCTATAGCTTCCAAGGTATCACCAAGTAGGGCTACATGGTCCAATCCAATGGTTGTGATGCCTGTCAAAATTGGCTGGCAGACATTGGTACTATCCAAAAGTCCGCCCATGCCCACTTCTATAATGGCCACATCTACTTGCTCTGTAGCGAAGTAGTCATAGGCCAGAGCTGTGATAATCTCAAACTCGGTTGTCTCCTGCAACTTGGCAGACACTTCCCCTTCCAGCAAAGATTGATAGTCTGCCATGAGGGCTTCTAGCCTAGCTTCTGGGATAGATTCCCCATTGATACTAATCTGGTCTGTGTAGTGAATGAGATAGGGCGAGCTGAACACACCAACTCTCAGGCCTAGCTTTTCCAGCATATTTTTCAAAAAAGCAATGGTCGAACCCTTGCCATTGGTTCCTCCGATATGGATGACCTTGAGTTTGAGATGGGGATTGCCACGCAATGCTAATAGTTCCACCATTCGTTCCAAGCCAAAATGCGGTTGATCCGTCCGATAGTGGGCAATCCACTGATTATTTTCGAATTCTTTCATCTTATTTATATTGTTTTAAATCTAGATTTTCCGCATCTTCAGCCAATCGGATGGCTGATGCAATTTCAACTGCCATCTTATGACTAGCTACATCATGCACACGCACCACTTCTACACCCTGTCTCGCAGCGATACTAGTTACATGAGCAGAAGCAGTGTCCCGATTGCGGAAACCAAGCTCTGTCTCAGGATTGACTTCAAAACCACTTTCTTCAAGGATATTGATGACAAACCGCTTGCGCGACACTCCAAGAAAGATTGGATAGCCCTTCTGATGTAGTTTATCCAGGTCCCGTAAAAGAAGCAAATTTTCTTTCTTAGTCAAACCAAAGCCAATTCCTGGGTCTAACAGGATATTTTCTTGTACAATACCAGCTTCCTCTGCTCTCGCTAATGCTCGTTCAAAGAAAGTCTCCATCAAGTCTTCGATTGGCAATGTTTCAAAGTCAGCTAACTCTTCCTCTGTAAAAGCTTGATTAAATCCAAAATGAGGGAATATGAGCGAGCTAGGGTGCTGAGGTCGAGCCATAACTGGATTAAACATGATGACCACTTTCGCTCCAGCCTTAGCTACCACATGGGCCATTTTTTCATCACCCATGAGACCAGTGATATCATTAACTAGGTTAGCACCAGCAGCCAAAGCAGCCTCTGCCACCTGACTTTTCCAAGTATCAATGGAGATAAGGACATCACTTTCCTTGCGAATAGCTTTGATCACTGGAACAACACGCTGGATTTCCTCTTCTATCTCAACATAACTACTTCCCGGCCGAGTCGATTCTCCGCCGATATCGAGCATACTGGCTCCTTCTGCTATCAATTTACGAGCCTGCTGGAGTGCCTGCTCAAGCGCAAAAAATTGACCACCATCCGAAAAGGAGTCTGGGGTTACATTAATAATTCCGCAAATAGATGTCTTTGCATGATTGGCTTTACTTGACATATCGGTCACTCCCTCAAGGCTTTTCATCATATTATTTTTCTATTTTACCATAAAAAGAAAAAGATGGACACGATTGCATTCATCTTTTTCCCAATAGAAACAAGCAATTGTCAAAAATCTTAAACAGAAATCCCTAATGTCCGACTCAAAATCACCACGAGAGCCAACAAACAGAAAGCAACCCCATTCACAATCATGTGAAGCAAGATAGACATTTCCAAACGTTGGGTCTTGTAAGCCGTCCAAGACAGAACGATCGACATACCTCCATAAATCAATAAAGAAGGTAAATTACTTGGTTGATGCAATAAAGCAAACACAATCGTACCGACTACAAATCCCCAGCTCTCCTTACCTCTGAAAACCTTTTTAGGAATAATCCCACGGCACAAGATTTCCTCACAAATCGGAGCAAGTAGGGCTAGCAAGAAGAAACTAGAAATCAAAGAGCTATTTTGAACCATATCGTTAATCTGAGACTGGTTACTTGTTGTCGTCTCATTTGACAGTTGTAACAAGATAGAACCAAGTATATTTGAACAGATAATGACTAAATAACTCAAGCCCAATCGTGCCAAATCCTTAGCTCTAAAAAATGAAAAATTAAAACTTGCTAATTGCGTTTTACGAGCTCCAATAATAAATAGAACCAGAACTACAATCGAAATACCAGCAACTATCAGTCCTGACTGTAACAGTGGTACTGCATTTAAAGTTAAAATAGCAGTAACCCCTATAGGAATCTGATATAAAATTGTCGCCAAAAAAAAGATTAACAGCCAACCTGCACGATGCAATAATTCTTTCCATATATTTTTCTCTTTCATCACCTATCTCCTTTGTATTCAAAAAGGGGGAAAATCCCCCTGGGTTATCCTATTATAAGGCCATGCTGATGTAGTTAAGGATAAACAAAGCATCCAAAATCCAAATCATGACATGAACATCTTTAGCTTGACCTTTGACAAGCTTAGTCAAAGTGTAAGTCAAGAAACCAACTGCAATCCCTTGAGTGATAGAGTAGCTGAATCCCATAAAGATAGATGTGAAGAAAGCAGGAACCGCTTCAGACATATCGTCCCAATGGATATTTTTCAAGCTAGCCAACATCATAATCCCAACGATAATCAAGATTGGAGCTGTAGCGGCTGTTGGTACAATCGCTAGAAGTGGGCTAAAGAAGCTTGAGATCGCAAAACAGATTGCCACGACCAAGGCTGTCAAACCAGTACGTCCACCTGCACCAATACCAGCAGCAGACTCAACATAAGTCGTTACGTTCGAAGTACCTGCGATGGCACCAATTGAAGTACCAATCAAGTCAGAGTAAAGAGCCTTGTCTAACTTAGCTGATTGATGATTTTCACCATTTGTCGCTACGATACCAACTTTTTCACCTGTACCGATCAAGGTACCAATTGTGTCAAAAATATCTGTTAACGAGAAGGCAAGAATTGCCATAAGAGTTTCAGGTAAGCGAGCTGTATCTGAAATCAAAGCTCCCAAACCTTCTGAACCAAGAGCTGCACCAAAGACTGTCTTCAAGTCTTCAAAGGCTGCACCAACATGGTTGTTAGCAAAATCGATGCTAGACAAATCTACCAAACCAACTGCGATAGCAAGAACAGTTGTTGTCAAGATAGAGAGGATAATTCCCCCTTTAATTCCTTTGATAACAAAGAAAATTGTGATAGCAAGTCCTGCAAGAGCCACTAAAACAGCTGGATTATTAAAGCTGACCAATCCTGGAACTGCTGAAGCATTTGCTGCAATCGTTGCTTGAGCTTTGTCAGCCCCTTCTCCTACAACAGTATAGTTGCCTGGATCAATCGTGAATTTCAAAAGTCCAGCATTCTTAATCCCTACATAGGCAAGGAAGACACCGATACCAGCTGAAATAGCTGAGCGAAGAGCATTGGGAATCGATTCAATGATCATTTTACGAACATTTGTCAAAGTGATAATCAATGAGATAATTCCACAGATGAAGACCATAGCTAGGGCTTCTTGCCAAGAATAACCGAGTCCAAATACAACTGTAAAGGTAAAGAAGGCATTGAGTCCCATACCTGGCGCTTGAGCATATGGCAAGTTGGCGTAGAAGGCCATCATCAGGGTACCAGCAACTGCACCGATAATCGTTGCGAGGAAGACACCCTGAGCAGGCATCCCTGTTTGCGAAAGAATTTGTGGGTTTACAAAGAGAATATAGCTCATTGCAAAGAAAGTTGTTAAACCAGCGAGAACCTCTGTACGAACGTCTGTACCGTTCTCTTTTAGTTTAAATAATTTGTCCATTATCAATCTCCTTTTAATTTTTACGAACAATAATAGAATTATATCATTTATCATTCACTTTTTCAATATCTTTGTTTGATTTATTTAAGAAATTGATGAAATTTCATTTTTTGTTTGGAATCTGCTTTTCTGTCTGCTTTTTGTTATAATAGAAGACATCTTATCTGGAAAGACACTAGAAAGGTTTATATGACGAAAAAAATTATTGCACTAGATCTAGATGGAACCCTGCTCAACTCAGACAGTCAGATTTCTGACTTTACCAAAGAAACTATTAAAAAAGTTGCTGAAAAAGGCCATCAAGTTATTATTACAACCGGCCGCCCTTACCGCATGTCAAAAGATTTTTACCGTGAACTAGGCTTAGACACTCCTATGATTAATTTCAACGGCTCCCTTACTCATTTACCAGACCAAGTTTGGAACTTTGAAAAGTGTTTGACCGTAGACAAAAAATATCTTTTAGACATGGTTCGACGTTCAGAGGACATTCAAGCCGATTTTATCGCTGGAGAATATCGTAAAAAATTCTACATTACAAATCCTAATGAAGAAATTGCCGATCCTAAACTATTTGGTGTAGAAGCTTTCCAGCCTGAAGATCAATTTCAGCCAGAGTTAGTAACCAAGAATCCTAACTGTATTCTGTTACAGACCAGAGCCAGTGACAAATATGCCTTGGCAAAAGAAATGAACGCCTTCTACCAGCATCAACTGTCTATCAATACCTGGGGAGGTCCGCTCAATATCCTTGAGTGTACCCCAAAAGGTGTCAATAAGGCCTTTGCTTTGGACTACTTGCTCAAGGTAATGAACCGCGACAAAAAAGATTTGATTGCTTTTGGAGATGAACACAATGATACCGAAATGCTCGCTTTTGCTGGGAAGGGCTATGCCATGAAAAATGCCAATCCAGAGCTACTCCCTTATGCCGATGAGCAAATTTCCTTGACCAATGACCAAGACGGAGTTGCCAAAACCCTACAAGACTTATTCTTATAGTCCATACTGACCAGCTTGCGAGCTGGTCTTTGTGTTCTTTTCACAGTCTCATCAACCAGTTAATCGATTGTTCTACTTTTTGCCTCCAAAACCTTGGAAAAGGCTTTCTTTTGTGATATACTTCACATATAAATACAAGAGAGCTCGTCACACTCGACTCTGTTGACACAAAATCAATCCAGTCCCGTTGTCCCTGTTCTCGGTCAATATCAAGGAGGATAGCTATGAAAGCTGTTGTTGTAAATCCAGAAAGCACTGGTGTTGCTGTTGAAGAAAAAGTGCTCCGTCCACTTGAAACTGGAGAAGCACTTGTAGAAATTGAATACTGTGGTGTTTGCCACACTGACCTCCACGTTGCCCATGGTGACTTTGGTCAAGTACCAGGACGTGTTCTTGGCCACGAAGGTGTTGGTATCGTTAAAGAAATTGCCCCAGATGTTAAAAGCCTTAAAGTCGGTGACCGCGTCAGCGTTGCTTGGTTCTTTGAAGGATGTGGTACTTGCGAATACTGTACAACTGGTCGCGAAACCCTTTGCCGTACAGTAAAAAATGCTGGCTACTCAGTAGACGGTGGTATGGCTGAACAATGTATCGTAACTGCAGACTATGCTGTTAAAGTTCCTGACGGACTTGATCCAGCCCAAGCTTCTTCTATCACATGTGCTGGCGTAACAACCTATAAAGCTATTAAAGAAGCAAAAGTTGAACCAGGTCAATGGGTAGTTCTTTACGGTGCTGGTGGACTTGGTAACCTCGCTGTTCAATACGCTAAAAAAGTATTCAATGCTCATGTTATCGCAGTTGATATCAACAATGACAAACTTGCCCTTGCAAAAGAAGTAGGTGCTGACATTGTGATTAACGGCCTCGAAGTTGAAGATGTAGCTGGACTCATTAAAGAAAAAACTGATGGAGGAGCTCATTCAGCTGTCGTAACTGCTGTGTCTAAAGTTGCCTTCAACCAGGCTGTTGACTCCGTTCGTGCTGGTGGTCGCGTCGTCGCTGTTGGTCTTCCTTCTGAAATGATGGAACTCAGCATCGTGAAAACCGTTCTAGATGGAATCCAAGTCATCGGTTCTCTCGTTGGAACTCGTAAAGACTTGGAAGAAGCCTTCCAATTCGGTGCAGAAGGTTTAGTAGTTCCAGTTGTCCAAAAACGTCCAATAGAAGATGCCGTAGCCATTTTCGACGAAATGGAAAAAGGTCAAATCCAAGGACGTATGGTACTCGACTTCACCCACTAATCTAATAAAAACCTATTTTGAAAGTTGGAAGCTTCTTCCAACTTTTTTATATTAAATTTTTAAATAAGGATTCAAAAAAACTTCTCTAAAACTCAATATATCAATATTTTCAGATGTAATCTTTTTAATTATTTTATGATAAATAGTTGATTTTTAGATGAAAACGGTTTATACTTAAAAAGTCTTAAAGTTTTCTTAAACGAAAACTAAAACAAAAAAGGAGGAATGACAATAATGAGTATCGGAATCATTATTGCGAGCCACGGCGAATTTGCTGCGGGTATTCATCAGTCAGGATCTATGATCTTTGGTGAACAAGAAAAGGTTCAAGTTGTAACCTTTATGCCAAATGAAGGTCCTGATGATTTATACGCTAAGTTTAATAACGCTGTTGCTGCATTTGACGCAGAAGATGAGGTTCTAGTTTTGGCTGACCTTTGGAGTGGATCTCCATTTAACCAAGCTAGCCGCGTGATGGGAGAAAATCCCGAACGTAAGTTTGCCATCATCACAGGACTTAATTTACCGATGTTGATTCAAGCCTATACAGAGCGCCTCATGGATGCTGCTGCAGGTGTAGATAAAGTCGCTGCTAATATCATTAAAGAAGCCAAAGATGGCATCAAAGCTCTTCCAGAAGAGCTAAACCCAGTTGAGGAAGTAGCAAGCGCTGCAGCTGCTCCAGTTGCCCAAGCTGCTATCCCAGAAGGAACTGTCATCGGAGACGGTAAACTCAAAATCAACCTTGCCCGTCTAGACACTCGTTTACTTCACGGTCAGGTTGCAACTGCTTGGACCCCAGATTCAAAAGCAGACCGTATCATCGTTGCTTCAGATAACGTAGCTAAAGACGATCTTCGTAAAGAGCTCATTAAACAAGCAGCTCCAGGTAAAGTGAAAGCAAACGTTGTTCCTATCCAAAAACTAATCGACGTTGCGAAAGATCCTCGCTTCGGAGAAACACATGCCCTTATCTTGTTTGAAACACCTCAAGATGCTCTTCGTGCTATCGAAGGTGGCGTGCCAATCAAAACTCTTAATGTTGGATCAATGGCTCACTCAACTGGTAAAACAATGGTTAACAACGTTTTGTCTATGGACAAAGAAGACGTTGCTACATTTGAAAAAATGCGTGACCTTGGTGTTGAATTTGATGTACGTAAAGTACCAAACGACACCAAAAAAGATTTGTTTAACTTGATCAACAAAGCAAACGTGCAATAATCGATTTTATGAAAGGATTTTAAAGATGTCTATTATTTCTATGGTTTTAGTAGTCGTTGTAGCCTTCCTAGCAGGTCTTGAAGGTATCCTCGACCAGTTCCAATTCCATCAACCAATCGTAGCTTGTACCCTTATCGGTCTTGTTACCGGTAACCTTGAAGCAGGGATTATCCTTGGTGGTTCTCTTCAAATGATCGCCCTTGGTTGGGCTAACATCGGAGCTGCCGTAGCTCCTGACGCTGCTCTTGCTTCTGTTGCTGCTGCCATTATCATGGTTCTTGGTGGCGACTTTACTAAGACAGGTATCGGTGTTGCCCAAGCGGTTGCTATCCCTCTTGCAGTTGCTGGTCTATTCTTGACTATGATTGTCCGTACACTCTCTGTCGGATTGGTTCACACTGCTGATGCTTCTGCTAAAAAAGGTGACTTCAAAGCAGTTGAACGTGCTCACTTTGTCGCACTTCTTCTTCAAGGTCTTCGTATTGCAGTCCCTGCAGCACTCCTTCTAATGGTACCAACTGAAACAGTACAAAGCATTCTAAATGCTATGCCTGATTGGCTCAAAGATGGTATGGCTATCGGTGGTGGTATGGTCGTTGCCGTCGGTTACGCTATGGTTATCAACATGATGGCAACTCGTGAAGTATGGCCATTCTTCGCTATCGGTTTCGTGCTTGCTGCCGTGTCAGATATTACTCTAATCGGATTTGGTGCTATCGGTGTTGCTATCGCTCTTATCTACCTTCACCTTTCTAAAACTGGTGGAAATGGTGGCGGAGGAGCCGCAACTTCTAACGACCCAATCGGCGATATCCTAGAAGACTACTAAGATAAGAAAGGACTGAAAACATCATGACTGAAAAACTTCAATTAACTAAATCAGATCGTAAAAAAGTTTGGTGGCGTTCAACTTTCTTACAAGGTTCTTGGAACTATGAACGTATGCAAAACTTGGGTTGGGCTTACTCATTAATTCCAGCTCTTAAAAAACTCTACACTAAAAAAGAAGATCAAATCGCTGCTCTTGAACGCCATCTTGAGTTCTTCAACACTCACCCATACGTAGCCGCTCCAATCATGGGGGTTACTCTTGCACTTGAAGAAGAACGTGCTAACGGTGTTGAAATTGACGACGCTGCTATCCAAGGGGTTAAAATCGGTATGATGGGACCTCTTGCTGGTATCGGTGACCCAGTATTCTGGTTTACAGTACGCCCAATCCTTGGATCACTCGGTGCTTCACTTGCCCTTACTGGTAATATCTTAGGTCCAATCCTCTTCTTCGTTCTTTGGAACTTGATTCGTATGTCATTCTTGTGGTATACACAAGAAATTGGATACAAGGCTGGATCAGAAATCACTAAAGATATGTCTGGCGGTATCCTCCAAGACATCACTAAAGGAGCTTCTATCCTTGGGATGTTCATTCTTGCTGTCCTTGTTCAACGTTGGGTAAATATTAAATTTGCTTTCGATGTTGCCAAAGTTCAACTAGATGAAAAGGCTTATATCCATTGGGATAAATTGCCAGAAGGATCTAAAGGTATCCAAGAAGCATTCGCACAAGTAGGACAAGGATTGTCTCAAACACCTGAAAAAGTTACTACTTTCCAACAAAACTTGGATATGTTGATCCCTGGACTATCAGGACTACTCCTTACTTTCCTTTGCATGTACTTGCTTAAGAAAAAAGTATCTCCAATCACTATTATCCTTTCACTCTTCGCAGTGGGTATTGTGGCACATGTTCTTCACATCATGTAATCAAGCAACTTAAAAGGAACCAGGTTCTATACCTGATTCCTTTTTTCTATGTTTTTATTCAGCCAGGGCTCCCATTGGATCCCATGGTGCAAGTACGATTGGTTCTGCTTCATAGGCAGCTTGTTCTTCTGCTGTCAGCAATTCTTTACGGACAACGATTTGGTATGTGTATTCGTCCATCCAAGCGTCTGAGGCAACAAAGTAACCATCTGTACCGACCTTGTCTCCCCATGAGTTTTCAACCTTCCACTTGGTTGATTTACCATTTTCGTCCAAGTCAACACCTGTCAAGACCATGGCGTGGGTCATCAAACTTTCGCTGTAATCCAAACGTCCAGCCTTGTCTTGAGTAAGTTTAATATCCATGCTTGATTCAAAGTCATAAACATCTGTCGCAAGGATTCCAGCTTTGCGGTTGCTGAGCTGGCCGACATCTGAACCAAACCAAACAGTCTCACCTGCTTGCATTTGAGTAATCGCCAATTCTTTCAAGCGCTCCATTGGAACGTTGATGTAACGAACCGCACGGCTACCAACCACATTTCCCAACATCTCAACTGTATAAGATTTACCGTAAGGTTTGTCAGCAGTTGGAGCATTGATAACAGAAACGTAATCTTCTAGAGGAAGATTGACATATTTCTTATAAAATTCTTGTGGTGTGATACCCTTTTCGCTTTGGTAGTTGTTATCCTTATCGCGATAAGCAAAGTCAAATTTACGTGGTGGAAGGCCCAATGACATAGCAAGGAAGTTAAAGATTTCTTGCAAGAGGTCTTCTTTCTTAGCTTCAACAGTCACTTGGTCTGCGCCAGAAGCGAGCAAGTCACGTAAGATTTGAGCATCTTGGCGAAGCAATTTGTTAAGAATGGCATTTAGCTCACGACTGCTGCTAGATGAAACAGACTCAGGATAAACTGACTTAGGAACAACACCGTATTTCTCAAAGAGAGAAACGACCATATCCCACTGACCGCCGTCTTGTTGTGGAGTTTGGAGTAGGAATTTAACCTTACGACTCGTCAAGTCTTGGTCTGCAGTCGCAATCACTTGCTCCAAGAACCAGTTTGATTTCTCATACTTGTCCCAGAAGAATGTGTGGGCCTGTGACAACTCAAAATTTTCCAATTTGTATTGCGAGATGAGTTTGTGGCGGAAGGTATTGAGGGCCGCAAACATCCAGCAACGACCAGAAGCCTTCTGGTTGGTTACCTTGTCCTTGGTCAAGTCCAATGAGAAAACAGGTGCATTGTCTACATGGCTTTGGCGACGTTCTAGGGCTGCAAAAATTCCGTTGTGGCTGGCAGCATTTTCAATCGCTTGGTATTTTACATTTGCTTCATAGTTGGCAAATAGTTTATCAGTAAATGATTCTTGAATCGCGTTCATAGATTCCTCCTTTTATTCTACAGTCTATTATAACGCTTTTTACAAAGGAAGCAACTGAAAAACATAAAAGGCAAGGACATTGTCCCTCACCTTTTTCGAATATAAACTAAATTAAGCAATACTTGCAAGGAGAACTTCTAATTCCTCCTTGGTCAAGCGACGCCATTCTCCTCGCTGCAAGTTCTCATCTAAAACTAAAGTTCCCATAGTCAAACGCTGTAGGTCTACTACTTCCTTACCACAATAGCCCACCATACGCTTGACCTGATGAAACTTCCCTTCTGCAATGGTCACACGAATTTGGCTTTGATTTTTTTCTGCATCTATGGACACAAGCTCCAGTCTAGCGGGCTTACAGGTAAAGTCTTTGAGCGGAATTCCCTTGGCAAATGTCTCCACATCTTCTTGGGTCATAATTCCCTTGACCTGAGCCAGATACGTCTTGTCTACATGACGCTTGGGTGAAAGAAGATCATGGGCAAGCTTGCCGTCATTGGTCAAGAGCAAAAGACCATGCGTGTCAATATCCAAGCGTCCTACTGGGAAAACTTCCTTGCTCCGAGCAATATCATCCAGCAAGTCCAGAACGGTTCTATGCTTGGGATCCTCAGTCGCTGAGATAACTCCTTTGGGCTTGTTCATCATGTAGTAGACAAACTCTTCATACTCCAGCACTTGCCCATCAAAGCGAATCTCATCTATTTTTTCATCAATCTGCAATTTAGCTGATTTTTCTTTTTTACCATTTACCGTCACGCGCCCAGCCTTGAGCAAGTTTTTGACCTCAGTCCGACTCCCTACAGCACAGGCAACTAAAAATTTATCCAATCTCATAGAACTATTATATCATACTCAAAAGGAGGCTGGTACAATGACCAACCTCCTTTTCGTTTCATACTCTTCAAAAATCTCTTCAAACCGCGTCAACGTCGCCTTGCCGTAGGTATGGTTA
>NZ_AEDV01000085.1 GCF_000148545.1 Streptococcus mitis SK597
AACTGAAAAGCATGACTAGGAATATCATTGAATGTGGTTAGCTAAATCTTCCTGAGCTTTTTTATTTGACTCAGCTTTTTCTTTTAGCCATTTTTCATAGAGTTCTTGGTACTGTTTAGCAGTTACTGCCTCTTTTTGCAGTTCAACATATTTATAGTTGTCAGCATCTCCTTTGTGTCCAACGAATGAGAATGGACCTGTAAACGGCACAGTCTTACGGAAGATTGGGTTGGCTCCACCACTTTGAACTGGTAGGAAGAGGGCGCTATCTGTCAACCAAGCTTGGGCTTCAGCATATTTTTCATAGCGAGCTTGAGTATCTGTGATTTCCGCATCAGCCTGATCCAAGAGTTTCTTGTAGTCAGCAAGACCAATCTTGTCCTTAACTTCCTTGTCTTTTCCTTCAGACAAGCCCATGTTTTTCAACTGAGAACCTGTCTCTGGATCAAGGATGGCTAGGTAAGTCTTAGGATCTGAGTAATCTCCACCCCATCCTGAGATGTCGATGTCGTAGTCTTTTTGTTCTGCTGTATCTGCAAAGTAGGTTGCTTGGTCTTTTTCATCTGGAGAAAGTTGGATAACGTCGATAACTACATTCTCCTTACCAAGAGTTTCTTCCACTGTTTGTTTGAACGATCCAGCCTGTTGCACATCCAACTTAGCAGTCTGGTCAACTGGCATATCCAAATGAATTGGGAAGGTTACTCCTTGAGCTTGCAGACTTTCTTTGGCCTTAGCAAACTTCTCTTTGGCCTTTTCAGGATTCAAGAAGGCTTGCTTACCATCGTTTAGGTTGATATTTGCCCAATCTTTACCGTAGTTGACAATTTTCTCATTGACAATATCACCAAAGTTCTTATCGCCAACTTGGACAAAGTTACTTGGTGTAACTGTGTTACGCAAGATACGGTCTGCTCCATCCTCACCATTTGTCTGCGCTGCATAAGCATGACGGTCAAAGGCAAAGTTGATAGCCTGACGGAAATCTTTATTTTGCATAGCTGCGCGTGAATCTGTCTTTTCCTTATCAGACTGTTTCATAGTTTGCTTGTAGCTTTGACGATTCACGTTGAAAAGATAGTAGAAAGTAACTGAGTTTTGTGGTGTGTAGGTAATCTTGTCCTCATTCCCCTTCTTGAGTTCAGCAAAGACTGAACTTGTTGGGAAGATACGTCCGTCTGTGTAGTTGCCTTCCAAAAATCCTCTCGCCAAACTATCTTGGTCAGAACCGTCAAAGAAAGAGAGTTTCACTTTCTCAATTTTGACATTGTCCTTATCCCAGTAATTAGGGTTTTTGTCAAATTCAATCAAAGATTTTGATGAGAAAGATTTAAACAAGTAAGGACCATTTGACAAGATACTTGATGGTGTCACACTTCCAAAGTCATCTCCCTTAGACTTCAAGAAGGCTTCATTTACAGGATTAAGGATACTTGCTGTAGTTTTAGAGTTCCAGTAAGTCTCAGGTTGGTTGAGGGTGTACTGTAGCGTGTAATCATCCACCGCCTTAACACCGACAGTTCCAAAATCAGATGATTTCCCTTCAACATAATCTGCTAGCCCCTTGATAGAGTCTTGCACCAAATACAAGTTTTCAGCCTTTTTATCCGCCGCATACTTAAGACCAGTCACAAAGTCATGAGCTGTTACATCCGCATACTCTTCTCCTTCAGAAGTGTACCATTTAGCTCCCTGACGAATCTTATAAGTGTAAGTCAAACCATCTTTTGACACAGTCCACGACTCAGCCATAGATGGAATGAGATTGCCATACTGGTCATTTTCCAACAAACCATCAATCAAGTTGGTTGTGATACTAGATGTTGAGTCTCGTGTAGAGGTAATATAATCCAAGGTATCTGGGTTGCTAACAAAGATATAAGAGTAAGTCTTGTCTGCACTACTTGATTGGGAAGACCCACATGCCGCTAGAGCTAGACCTGCTGTCAAAGCCATAGCTCCAAAAAGCATAACTTTTGATTTCTTCATGATTATTCTCCATTTTTACAGTATGTGAAATATTATACACCATTTAAGCAAAAATATAAAGCCTTTTTGAACTTTTTTACAAAAATAAAAATCAGTAGACTCGAGTTCCTACTGATTTTTGTTATAGTTCGTTTGGATTATGCAGCCAAAACTTTGCGTCCTTTACGACGACGAGCTGCCAATACGCGACGACCGTTTTTAGTTGACATACGGTTACGGAATCCGTGTTTGCGCGCACGACGAAGTTTACTTGGTTGATAAGTACGTTTCACGATGAATACCTCCTCATAGATTTTGTATTCGTTTAGCCGGCTATAAAGTGATCAGTTACTAAACATACTTTACTATTCTATCTGATTCTTTCACTTTTGTCAATAGCTCAAGGCAAATGTTTCCAGCTTTTTCAGATGTAAGCCCTATCTGCGATACTGTTTCAAGAAACGAGTCATTTTTTCTTGGATTTGGGCTAGTTCATCAACACGAGGAAGATAAACGATACGGAAGTGGTCTGGTTCCTGCCAATTGAAGCCTCGACCATGAACCAAGAGAACCTTTTCCTGCTTCAAGAAATCAAGGACAAATTGCTCATCATCATCGATACGGTACATATTGCGGTCGATTTTAGGGAAGATATAGAGCCCAGCCTTGGGTTTAACGGCAGACAAACCTGGAATATCTTGAATGGCATTGTAGATGAAATTTCTTTGCTCGTAAATTCGTCCACCGGGAAGGAGCAATTCATCGACCGACTGGTGGCCACCCAAGGAAGTTTGTACGACTTGTTGGGCCAAAACATTAGAGCAAAGGCGCATATTGGACAGCATATTGAGCCCTTCGATATAGCCTTTTACATGTGCCTTAGGTCCAGACAAGACCATCCAACCCACACGGAAACCAGCGATACGGTGGGATTTTGACAGACCATTCATGCTGACACAGAAAACATCTGGTGCTAAGCTCGCCACAGGCGTATGCACATGTTCATCCATTACCATGCGGTCGTAAATTTCATCCGCAAAGATAATCAAATCGTTTTGACGGGCAATCTCAATAATCTCCAACAAGAGTTCCTTAGGATAAAGGGCTCCAGTTGGATTATTTGGATTGATAAGGACGATTGCCTTGGTATTGGAAGTGATTTTTGACTTGATATCGTCAATATCTGGGTACCATTCTGCAGCTTCATCACAGATATAGTGAACGGCATTTCCCCCAGCTAGGCTGACAGCCGCTGTCCATAAAGGATAGTCTGGCATAGGCACCAAGACCTCATCTCCATTGTCCAAAAGCCCCTGCATGGACATGACAATCAACTCACTGACACCATTTCCAAGGTAGATATCATCAATATCTACGTTTGGAAATTTTTTCAATTGGCAATACTGCATGATAGCCTTACGGGCTGAGAAAATCCCTTTAGAGTCAGAATATCCTTCACTATCACGCGCATTCATAATCAAGTCATGAATGACCTCGTCTGGCGCTGTAAAGCCAAATTCTGCTGGATTTCCTGTATTCAGACGTAAAATCTTTTCTCCGTTTGCTCGCATTCGCATGGCTTCTTCCAAAACAGGACCACGGATATCATAAGCAACATGCTCTAACTTACTAGATTTGTTATATTCTTTCATCTTGTTTCCTCAATTCATCAGGATAGTAACATTATACCACTAGAAAGAGAATGCGACAAGTTTACTGAAATGTGTTACTAATTTCGTATAGAAGAAAAACCTCGCTAAAAGCGAGGAAATAGGGGAGAGTTTAAAGAGAATAACTATCCACCATAATTTCTCATAGTAGAAAATAAGGTATAGGCTGCAGATGCATATAATCTCCCATCTGGAGATAATACGTCACTATCAAGAATAGCTTTTAACTGTTTGATAAATCGTTTATCACAATCAATATTCCAATATCCATTATCTCTATAACAAATATCGTGATCTTTACATGCCCAGTCTAAAATATCAATTGCATTCCCATTTCTATCATCCATTGTATGACCTGGGCCACACCAATTACCATAAGTAGGAATCAAACCTCTTCTTATTCTTTTTATTACTTTATTATGAGATAGCTTCTGATTTTTATAACTTATAGCGAGTTCATTCACCATTTCTGCAAGAGTTATTGTTTCTTTATTTTCATTCTGTTCTTCCATAATATCCGTCCGAATAAAAGGAATATTCGATTCATCTAATTCAGTGTATTTTTTCAAAATAGTAATTGATTGATCTATATTATTGGAATTTTCCTGAGCTATAACAGGAATAACCATTCCAAAAGTAAACAATACAAACATCATTGTAATTATATATTTAGAACATCTCATATCAACACCTCAACTAATTTCTACATACCAAAAGATAAACCTAGAAAAAGCAAGCCTAAAAAGGAGTCATAAAGAAGATTGAACATGAGGAAAAGTCCCCATATCATCAAGTAATCCCAACGCCCACTTCGTTTTGCAACTAGGAATAATAGAAAATGGTAGAGTAGGTGAAAGACTAAAAATCCGATAAAACCTGGATAAAGAAACGGTACCAGACTCTCTAATTGCCAGATCATAATCACTTCTACCAAGACTGACACTAGGATAATTCCATAATAAAGGAAATTTGATTTTTTTGTTTCTTGAAAAGAGTTTTTCATCATTCTCCCTCCCTTCACTTCTTTCCTGCTGTCCTTTCTTTTATTTTATCATATATTTATATAGATGTTAAGCACTAACATTCTTTTGAAAAATACTTTTTTTGCTTTACTTCTATAGTGAAAAGGTTTACAATAATAGTAAGAAAATTTCAGGAGGTTTCATTATGGCACAACGTTACCAAAATATTATGGTCGCAATCGATGGTTCTAAGGAAGCAGACTTGGCTTTTGTCAAGGGAGTTCATTCTGCTCTACGAAACGACGCTAAACTCACCATCGCACATGTCATTGACACACGCGCTCTCCAAAGCGTATCCACCTTTGATGCTGAAGTTTACGAAGAACTCCAAGTCGACGCTGAAAGTCTGATGAAAGAGTACGAAAAACGTGCTAAAGATGCTGGTGTGGCAGATGTTCACATCGTCATTGAAATGGGAAATCCAAAGACCCTACTGGCACGTACTATTCCAGATGCTGAAGAAGTGGACCTCATCCTCGTTGGCGCAACTGGTCTCAACGCCTTTGAACGCCTCTTGGTTGGTTCTTCATCTGAATACATTCTCCGCCATGCTAAGGTCGATTTGCTGGTGGTGAGAGAACAAGAAAAAACCTTATAATTATAAAGAAAAGGAGCTCAGCGCTCCTTTTTGTTTACTATTTATACTCTTCGAAAATCTCTTCAAACCACGTCAACATCGCCTTGCCGTATATATGTGACTGACTTCGTCAGTTTCGTCTGCAACCTCAAAACAGTGTTTTGAGCTGACTTCGTCAGTTTCATCTACAACCTCAAAGCAGTGCTTTGAGCAGCCTGCGGCTAGTTTCCTAGTTTGCTCTTTGATTTTCATTGAGTATTATTTCTCTCTTTATGGCGTTCATAAGCCTTGAGCTGACGCTGCAGTTCCTTTTTAATAGCAGGTTCTGGAGCATATTTTTCTTCCCAATCATCTGGTTTTAAGATTTTGTGGGTCACTGGATCAAAATGAGCCTTGCCATCTGGAAAAATTTTCCCCATATTGGCCTGATGGACAATGTCAAAAATACGTTCTGGGTCCACTCCCATCAAGACAAAACTACCGTAGGTGAAATAAAGCGTGTCAATCAAGGCGTCTACCTGCCCTACCAAATCTTGCTGAGCAGGCGTCTTCTGTGCTACCTTATCTGCTGCCTTATCAAGGGCCTGATGAAGTTGCGATAGAGCTTGACCAAAGTCCTCTTCAGAAGGGCTGGCAGCTCGAACAAACTCCACCAATTCTTCTATTTTAAAGCCAGCCCTGTGGGTTGCACCTTCTAAATCCCAAGCTCGAGGTTCTTCTTGGGTTCGTTCATCCATCATGTGGTGGAAGGTCTTGACCTTATTGAAATGATAGTCACGGCTGACAAAGACTTTTTCTGAAGCCAGAACACCAAAATGTTCCAAGGCCTTGTGGATTCCGTCTTGCTGATTGCTGGCCGTGATGTGCTTAGCAACTTCCTTGACACTGCTACTACCATTTCCCATAGCGACCGACATACCGACACCTGCAAGCATTTCTAGGTCGTTATCTGAGTCACCAAAGGCCATGACTTGGTTGAGATCGAAACCATATTCTTTCCCAACTCGGCGTATGCCTTCCAATTTAGAGTTCCCTTGATTGATGACATCCGCTGCAAAAGGATTGCTACGTGTCAATTTCAAATCTTGAAAATCTGCTGCCGCCTTCTCAGATTCTTCTGGTGTCATCAGCATCAAAACTTGGTAGATAGGCTGATTCATCAGATGAAGCAGGTCTTCTTCCTTTTGGGGAACAACCTTGCTGACCATACGATTAAAGGAATGACTCACTGTCCGAGTTAAAACAGAGGGAACGAAGCGACTGATTCGTTGGGAAAAAGAACCCAAACCAAAGGACATGATTTTAGAACCCAACATGGCATCCTTGGTCCCTAGGGCAATCTCCTTGCCCTCTTTTTTAGCATAAGAAATTAGCTGACGCAAGTGTAACTTAGAAATAGGGCTCGTGAACAAGACTCTGTCTTTATTAAAGATATACTGGCCATTGTAGGTTACCGCAAAGTCCAGGTCCAAATCGTCCATCAATTCCTTAACAAAAAAAGGTCCTCGTCCTGTCGCTACACCGACAAGCACCCCTTGTTCTTTGACGATTTTAATCGCGTCCTTAGTGGATTTCAAAACACTCTTGCGATCGTTGACCAAGGTTCCATCGATATCAAAAAAAACAGCTTTGACTTCCATCCTATCCCAATCTCCCCTTTTGTGATACAATGATTATACCACATTTCAGAAAGAGTGAGTAAATCATGCCTAAGAAAATCCTTGTTTTACATACGGGCGGAACTATTTCCATGCAAGCCGATGCTTCTGGCGCTGTTGTGACGAGTTCAGATAATCCCATGAACCATGTATCCAATCCCCTCAAAGGAATCCAAGTCCACGCCCTAGACTTTTTTAACCTGCCAAGCCCCCATATCAAACCCAAGCATATGCTGGCTCTCTACCAGAAAATTAAAGAGGAAGCAGATAACTACGATGGAGTGGTAATCACACACGGGACCGATACTTTAGAGGAAACAGCTTATTTCCTTGATACCATGGAAGTTCCCCATATGCCTATCGTTCTAACAGGTGCCATGCGCAGCTCCAACGAACTCGGCAGTGATGGTGTTTATAATTATCTGAGTGCTCTACGAGTGGCTAGCGATGACAGGGCTGCTGACAAAGGAGTTTTGGTCGTTATGAACGATGAACTCCACGCTGCCAAGTATGTCACCAAAACACATACGACCAATGTCAGTACCTTCCAGACTCCTACTCACGGCCCCCTTGGTCTCATCATGAAACAGGAAATTCTCTACTTTAAAACAGCTGAACCCCGCGTCCGCTTTGACCTAGATCACATACAAGGATTAGTCCCTATCATCTCGGCTTATGCTGGTATGACAGACGAGCTGATTGATATGCTGGATTTGGAACAATTGGACGGTTTGATTATCCAAGCCTTCGGAGCTGGTAATATTCCCAAAGAAACGGCTCAAAAATTAGAAAGCCTTCTGCAAAAAGGAATCCCAGTCGCTCTGGTTTCACGATGCTTTAACGGTATAGCGGAGCCTGTTTATGCCTACCAAGGTGGGGGCGTGCAGTTGCAAAAGGCCGGTGTTTTCTTTGTTAAAGAACTCAACGCCCAAAAAGCCCGCTTGAAACTCCTCATTGCCCTCAATGCCGGACTAACAGGACAGGCTTTGAAAGACTATATGGAGGGCTAAACCTCTTCTCTAGAAAGCAAAATCAGGAAATCTTCACGATTCCCTGATTTTTTCTATTTACGTTTTCGTGTTGAACGACGTTCTGTCAAACCATGAGGTAAGAGAACTTCACGTTCTTCCAACTCTTCCTTGTGCATAATCTTAGTCAACATACGCATACTAATGGCACCAAGGTCATAAAGAGGTTGGGCAATAGTTGTCAAGTTTGGACGGGTAAAGCGTGCAATTTGCGAATCATCACTAGTAATAATCTCAAATTCTTCTGGTACTGACACACCTTTATCAGCAAGACCGTTCAAGACACCTGCCGCCAACTCATCACCTGTTACAACTGCTGCAGTTGCATTTGATGAAATCAAGCGTTCTGCCAAGGCATAGCCATCTTCATAAGTGTATTTAGATTCAAATACCAATCCTTCGCTATAAGGAATACCTGCTTTTTTCAAGGCTTCCTTGTAGCCAACCAAACGAACCTTACCATTGATGTCATCCACTAGTGGACCGCTGACAAAAGCAATGCGCTCGTTCTCTTTAGCGAGGTAGGTCATTGCATCAATCGTAGCTTGTTTGTAGTCAATATTGACACTTGGAAGCTGATGTTCTACATCCACAGTTCCCGCAAGAACAACTGGTGTCCGAGAACGAGAAAACTCTGAACGAATTTTTTCAGTCAAGTGGTACCCCATAAAGATGATACCATCCACTTGCTTAGAAAACAGTGTATTGACAACTGAGACTTCCTTGTCATCATCCTCATCACTATTGGCAAGGACTATATTGTACTTGTACATTTCAGCGATATCATCAATCCCTTTAGCAAGTGTTGAGAAATAACCATTGGTAATATTGGGGATTACAACACCGACAGTGGTTGTCTTTTTACTTGCAAGACCACGCGCCACGGCATTTGGACGGTAATCCAAACGGTCAATCACCTCGAGTACTTTTTTACGGGTATTCTCTTTTACATTTTTATTGCCATTGACTACACGGCTAACTGTCGCCATTGAAACTCCTGCTTCACGGGCGACATCATAAATCGTTACTGTATCGTCTGTATTCATTCCATTTCCTTTCTATATCATACCTCACGAGACTCCAAAAAAAGAGACGGTATGAAAATTTCGTTTTCATGATTCCACTTATTCCATTTTATCACTATTTGTAAACACTTTCAAGTATTTTTTGAAGATTGTTTGAAAAAAATTTCATAGAAAACTATGTTTATGAAGAAAAAATCACCTTTTCTTGATTTTTAATCCTATTTGCTGTATGATAAGGGAAAAGAAAGGGGGAAGAAATATGGCTTTTACCAATACCCAGATGCGGTCGGCTAGTTTTGGCATTGTTACCAGCTTGCCTGATGACGTCATTGACTCTTTTTGGTATATCATCGACCATTTCTTAAAAAATGTCTTTGAATTGGAAGAAGAACTTGAGTTTCAATTGCTTAATAACCAAGGAAAAATTACCTTCCACTTTTCAAGTCAACACCTCCCTACAGCCATTGATTTTGACTTTAACCATCCTTTTGATCCTCTTTATCCGCCAAGAGTACTGGTTTTAGACATGGACGGTAGAGAAACTATCCTCCTCCCAGAAGAAAATGACCTATTTT
>NZ_AEDV01000084.1 GCF_000148545.1 Streptococcus mitis SK597
GCCCAATGTTTCCATCAGGCTTCTTTTTTATCCATGTACACGTTTCATATAGTCTTGGTAACTTTCGGTATCCATGAGTTTCTTAGCATTTTTCACACGGTCTGCTGTTGGTGGTTTAACCCCTTCGAGAGAATATGGAATTCCCAGTTCACGCCATTTGAACTCACCCATGGTATGATAAGGTAGAATTTCAAACTTATCAACATTTTTGAGGGTCTTGACGAACTTACCAAGTTCAATCAAGTCATCATCTCTGTCTGTCAATCCTGGAACTAGCACATGGCGAATCCAGACAGGTTTTCCAATATCTGATAGATACTGGGCACAAGCCAAGATATTTTTATTGGTTTGGCTAGTGACAATTTTGTGCTGTTCTTCGTTGATTTCCTTGATATCCAAGAGAACCAAGTCAGTGACAGCCATGAGTTTGTCAAACTTTTCAAGGTAACGTGGTTTATTACGGAAAGGAAGGGCACAGGTATCCAAGGTACAGTGGATTCCATGTTCCTTAGCCTTGGTGAAGAGGGCAATCAGGAAATCAATCTGCAAGAGGGCTTCTCCTCCACTGACTGTAATACCACCCTTATTTCCCCAGAAACCACGGTAGCGCAAGGCTTCTGTCAAGACATCATCTACCGTCCGTTCACGTGATTTATTGGACTCCATAGCCCAAGTATCCGGGTTATGGCAATACTGGCAACGCATGTGACAGCCCTGCAAAAAGACAATAAAGCGAATACCAGGCCCATCTACTGACCCAAAGCTTTCTGTCGAATGCACCATTCCTGTCACTTGTCCATAATCAATTGTTTCTTCAGACATATCGTTACCTTCCTTGAAAACGTTTTATAGTTTTATTATATCACGACTTGAAGGAAAAACAAGATTTTTGCCTATTTTTTAGAAAGCAATCTGTTTTTCAATTTCATTTTCAATTACTTATCATCTTATTCTTCAAAATCAAAGCCATACAAGGTTGCAAAGTAGTCCTCAGGGCGCTCTGCACGGCGGATTTGACGGGCTTTCCCTTCTTCGGTATAGAGGATTTCCGCAGAACGAAGTTTGGCGTTGTACTGGTAGCCCATTGAAAAACCGTGAGCACCTGTATCATGAATTAGCAGCAAATCACCGATTTCTGTATGAGGCAGTTCGCGATTCACTGCAAATTTATCATTGTTTTCACAGAGTGAACCAACCACATCTACCACTTCAGCTGGTCCATCTGGATGGGTCACATTAGTAATATGATGGTAGGCTCCGTACATAGCTGGACGCATAAGATTGACTGCTGATGCATCCACACCCAGATAGGTACGGTAGGTTTTCTTCTTATGAGTGACTCTTGTGACCAAAGCGCCGTGAGGGGCTAACATAAAACGACCCAATTCGGTATAAATCTTAACCTGACCAAGACCTGCTGGCGTAAGAACCTCTTCATACACCTTACGAACTCCCTCACCAATCAAGGCAATATCATTTGGCTCCTGGTCAGGACGATAATTGACACCAATACCGCCAGAAAGATTGATAAAGTCTAGCGAAATCCCCAACTTTTCTTTGATTTCAACAGCCAATTCAAAGAGCTGACGCGCCAACTCTGGATAATAGAGATGGGTCACGGTATTGGACGCTAGGAAGGAGTGAATCCCAAAAGTCTTGGCTCCTTTTTCCTTCAAGATAGCAAAAGCTTCAAAGAGCTGGTCCTTGGTCATGCCAAACTTGGCTTCTCCAGGATTGTCCATGATGTCTGTCCCCAGTTCAAAAACGCCTCCAGGATTATAACGACAAGAGATAATTTCTGGAATGCCTGCTGCACGCTCTAGATGTTCAATATCTTCAAAGGCATCCAAGTTAATGGTCGCACCCAATTCACGCGCATAGGCATATTCCTTATCTGGCGTATTGTTTGAAGAGAACATGATCTCAGAACCTGGAAAATCCAGTTTATGGCTCATCAAAAGCTCCACATAACTAGAGCAGTCCACTCCACAACCTTCCTCTTGAAGAATTTTTAAAATAGCTGGGGTTGGAGTAGCCTTAACTGCAAAATATTCCTTAAAGCCCTTGTTCCACGAAAAGGCTTGGTTGACGGCTCTTGCCTTCTCACGAATTCCCTTCTCATCATACAAGTGAAAGGGAGTTGGGAACTCGGAAACAATCGCTTCTAACTGTTCTCTATTGATAAATGGTGTTTTCATATACTTCCTTCTATTCTATTTGCAAAGAAAGGCTGGGACAATCGTTCCAACCTTTAGTTCTATCTCTTATTTATCTTCGTCAAAGATATTGCCAACCTCAACATCAATGGCTTGGTTCTTGACATCAATATTGGTTACCTTCAAGAGTGACTTGTAGTCAAACTGCTTTTCACGTTCTTCTTGGGCATTATCCGCAAAGACTGCAACACCTGCCAGTTCTGAGTCGAACTCGCGCAAGAGGCTGATCATCCCGTTGACAGTTCCGCCACCTTTCAAGAAGTCATCCACAATCAAGACACGGCTGCCTGCCTTTAGACTGCGTTTTGAAAGGAACATTTTCTCGATGCGGTCACCACTTGAACCGGATACATAGTTGACGCTAACCGTTGAACCTTCGGTAATTTTCAAGTCACGGCGCACAATGACAAAAGGAACATTGAGGACATTGGCAACTGCATTTGCAAGCGGAACACCCTTGGTCGCTACTGTCATAACCGCGTCAATCTTTTGGTCCATAAAGCTCTTGGCAATAATGCGACCAATATTTTTCAAGATAGCTGGTGTGCTAAGCAAATCAGACAGGTAGATATAGCCACCTGGCAAGATACGGTCACTTTCTGACAACTTGGCACGCAAGTCTTCAACCATTTCCTTAGCATCCTGACTCGAAATAGACGGTGTAAAGATAACACCTCCGCCAGCCCCAGTTACAGTCTGGATGTGACCAATTTCGATTTCCTCAAAGGCGCGTTTGATAATGACGATATCTTCTGAGATGGATGATTTAGCAGATTCATACTTTTCAGCAAAAGTATTGAGACTAGTTAGTTTATAAGGATGATTAATCAAATAGTTGGAAATGACAACCATCCGATCACTTCTTCTTAATTTCATTTCTATTTCCCACTTCATTTAATTTTGATATTTTATCTATTATACCATATTCACATAAAAAAACGAACATTCTTATCCTAAAAATGCTCGTTTTTCTTAAATTATTAATCTAAATCTGGTTTATAGAAGGAACGATTGTCCATAGCGAAGATTTTATTGGTCATCTCTCCCTTATCCACCAAAGCAAGAGCTGTTGACATCATCATCATGCTTGCATCCAGATTGTCAATCATATGGATAATCTCTGCTTCCATAATGCGTGGACGGACTGGGCTTCCATACTCAAGTAAGCCATGGTGACTGAGGATAACGTGACGAAGCAAAACGACTTCTTCCTTGGTATCATCGATGCCGAGTTCCATCACTGTCTTGGTAATTTCACTATCAATCAGAGCGATATGCCCAAGAAGATTGCCTCGCACTGTGTACTCAGTCTGGTCTGGCCCCGTCAACTCAATGACCTTAGCCAAGTCATGCAGCATAATCCCCGCATAAAGCAGGCTCTTATTGAGCTGAGGATAGATATCGCTAATGGCATCGGCCAAACGCACCATGGTCGCCGTATGATAGGCCAAGCCCGTTTCAAAGGCATGATGGTTGGTCTTGGCAGCTGGATAGGAGTAGAATTCCTTATCATACTTGGTGTAGAGCTTTCGGACAATCCGTTGCCAAACAGGATTTTCAATTTTGAAAATCATTTGCGACATGTAGTCACGAATCTCATTGACATCAACTGGCGACTTGACCTTGAAATCAGCTGGATCATTGGGTTCGCCAGCTTGAGGCAGGCGGAGGGTAATTTGATTTACTTGAGGGGTGTTGTTATAAACTTCTCGGCGCCCTTTCATGTGGACAACCTTACCTGCTGTAAAAGCCTCAACGTTATGAGGTTGGGCATCCCAGAGCTTCCCTTCAATCTCGCCACTATCATCTTGGAAGGTAAAGGCTAGGTAGTTTTTCCCAGCTCGAGTTTGCCTCAGGTCAGCTGATTTGATTAGGTAAAAGCCTTCAAACAGCTCATCTTTTTTCATGTGACTAATCTTCATATTCTTCCTCATTTTCTTGGAAATGGAGTAGATCAAGCGCAGGCTCACCTTCTGACAACTCAATGTGACGGAGCGTCCGCTCGATAGCTGTGGTACGACGGTTTAATAATTCATCAATATTGCCAGAGGCATATTGGAGATGCTTTTGTGCCTTGACCAGAATGCCACCAAACTTGCCAAACTCGGTCTTGACGCTGGCAAGAGTCTTACTGATATGGTCGGCACTCTTTTGGATATTGAGAGTTTTGAAGCCAACTGATAGGGAGTTAAGAAGAGCTGATAGGGTACTTGGCCCTGCGACAATAATCTGCTCCTCCCGCCTCAAATCATCAAAGAAGACAGGATTGCGGACAATTTCTGAGTAGAGACCTTCTGTCGGAACAAACAAAACTCCAAAATTGGTCGTCCGAGGCGGTGCTATGTACTTGCTCTTAATATCCTTGGCAAAGCGCTTGACACTTGCTAGGAGTGACTTGCGACAGCGTTCAATCTCGTCCCTATCACCTGCTTCATAGGCTTCTTCTAGGCGGTAATAATCTGCTAGTGGAAACTTAGAGTCAATTGGTAGATAGACGTACTCTTGGTCGCCTTGTCCGGGTAACTTGATAGCATACTCAACTCGTTCACTGGAGTTTTCAACCGTTGCGTATTCTCGTTCGTACTGAGCAGGGGTCATGATGTCTTCGATGATTTGCCCCAGTTGCAATTCACCCAGAATTCCTCGCGTCTTAGTTCCAGAGAGAACCTTGTTGAGGGCTCCGACATCGCGGGCAACTGTCTGCATTTCTCCAAGACCACGATTGACCGACTCTAGTTGCTTGGAAACTGTCTCAAAGGAAGCCTGTAAGCGTGTCTGCAAGGTCTTTTCTAGTTTTTCCTCGACTGTCTGGCGCATTTGTTCCAAACGTTGCTCATTGGATTCCTGCAGGGCTTGAAGCCGTTGATCAGTCTTGTCTCTAGTTTGCAAGAGATTATCTGTCATTTCTTGACGGACCTGAGTCAGACCTTGGTGCAACTCGATTCGAACTTCTTGCAAGCGGTCGCTAACAGCTACTTCCAGATCTTTTTGATCCAACTGGCTGGCTTGCCTAGCTTGTTCAAAGCGGTAATCCAACTGGTCTGACAAGTGATCTGCCTGATCCTCCAAGCTCTTGCTGAGATGTTTTTCCTGCTTATCCTGCCTCTGCCAAATCAGAAAAAGTCCAGCTAGGTTGGCAAGCAATAATAGAACTAATAAACTTTCCATCCTACCTCCTGTCCTTACTATGCAACACGACCACATAGCCATCTGGGCAAGTCACTGACACTTCCCTATCTATATATTCGTTAGAAGCGTACACTTTTTTAAAGAAAAAATTTTCCTCAGTTAACTCATACTTAGCTCCAAGAATGGTCAGCTGGCTATCCCGAACCGGCATAAAAGCTAGATAGTCGTAGTCTGAACGGGGTTCTAGCTGACTGGTCCCTTCTGGACAATAGGCAATCAAATTTTGCCCATCCTCAATTTCTATTTGACGCATATATGGTGCCAACTTAAGATTGCTAGGTAGAAAGACGTTAGCCAACATATGGTCAATACGACCACCCAAAGCACCGAAAATAGTAACTTGAGCCTGAGGATTGTTCTTAAAGATAGTTAAGAGAGCCAATTCCAAATCAGTATCATCCTTTTCTGGTCGGGCTTGAACAAAATGCTGGGCACGTTTTTGAATCACCTGTCGCTCTTCTTCCGTCACAGAATCAAAATCTCCGACTGCTAGAGTAAGAGGCAAGGCTTCTTCCAAAACCCAGAGCGAGCCTCGATCCACACCGACAAAGCTATCAAAGTCCGTCCGATAATGACCGCGGTCTCCGCCTGCAAAAACGGCAACTCTAGTCCAGTTGTTTTCTGAGAGTTTGTACTCGCTCATTGACATCTCCCTTAAAGACATAGGAACCTGCTACAAAAACAGTCGCACCAGCTTCTTTAGCTTGAGCAATAGTTTGGTCATCAATCCCGCCATCCACTTCAATCTCAAATTTCAAACCTTTTTCATCTCGAAGGGCAACCAACTCACGGACCTTATCCATGGTCTCTGGCAGAAAAGCTTGCCCACCGAAGCCAGGGTTAACTGTCATGACTAAGACTTGGTCAACTAGGTGAAGCACGTGCTTAATCGCTTCAACAGGCGTACCAGGGTTAATGACAACCGAAGGTTTAACACCGAGTGAACGAATTTTTTGGAGGGCGCCATGAATATGAGGTGTCGCTTCCACATGGATGCTGATGATATCCGCACCTGCACGCGCGAAGTCTTCTAAATGATGCTCTGGATTCGCCACCATCAAGTGGCAGTCAAAGACCATCTTGCTATGAGGGCGAAGAGCTTCGACCACACCTGCACCAAAACTGATTTGTGGCACAAAGTGCCCATCCATGATATCGATATGGGCATACTCTGCCCCAGTTGCTTCTAGGCGTTTGATTTCACGTTCAAAGTTGGCATAATCTGCTGCCAGAATTGACGGAGCAATCTTGTATTGAGACATAGGTTTCTCCTTATTTTGGAATTTTTTTGCTGACTTTTTTATAAGTTTCTCTACGATTTTCAATTTCACTGAGGAATTGCAGGTAGTTGTCAAAACGGAAGGGCGCAATGGTACTTTCTTCAACTGCTGGCTTAACCGCACAAGAAGGCTCATGGGTATGGGTACAAGTACGGAATTTGCAGTCTCGACTGACAGTGGCAATCTCTGGGAAGGCCTGATTGAGGTCTTCTGCCGTTGATACTTCATAATCTAGTGATGAAAAGCCTGGTGTGTCCGCGATTTTTCCCCCATTGAGGTTGTAAAAACTAACAGCTCGAGTGGTGTGGCGCCCGCGACCCAGACTGTCTGAGATTTCTCCTGTTTCAAGATTGAGATCTGGTGCGATTTTATTGAGAAGAGTTGACTTCCCAACACCTGTCTGCCCCATAAAGACTGTAACCTTGCCTGTTAACAAAGGCAGGAGTTCCTCTTTACTGGTCACAAAGTCATAGCCGATGTCACCATACGTCTGTTCATAAAAATCCAGTTCTTCCCTATCTTCCAACAAATCCATTTTGGAAATATAGACAATGGGATGGATGCCCTTGTACTCCAAAAGAACCAGGAAACGATCCAGCAAATTGCTGTTAAAATCAGGCTCCTTGACAGACATGATTACTACAGCTTGGTCAATGTTGACAATAGGCGGACGGACTAGGCTATTTTTGCGTTCGTGAATCTTGAGAATATAGCCCTCTGAATTTTCCTCCGCAGAGAAATCTACCCAATCCCCAACGTAGGGTGTGTGACCTTTTTTACGGAAATTTCCACGCGCCCGTGTTTGATAGATCTGGCCATCACTCTCTACATAGTAGAAGCCTGCCAAAGCCTTAATAATTTGTCCCTGCATCTTAGAGTCCTTGCCCTTTAAGCGCATCTGCTAGGCTGGCAAACTCTGCCAAGCTGAGAGCTTCCCCACGTACACTTGGTGACAATCCTGCTTGGTCCAAAGCCTTGGTCAGCTTGTCCTTGACCTCTTCAGTCTTGCCAAAGTAACCTGTCAAATTGTTCCACAAGGTCTTGCGGCGATGGGTGAAACTAGCCTTGGAAATCTTAAAGAAGAAGCTCTCGTCTTCCACTGCTACAGCTGGCTCTGGACGACGCACCATTTTCAAAATAGCAGAGTCCACGTTTGGTGCTGGCACAAAGACCGTACGAGGTACAATGAAGGCAACCTTGGCAGTCATGTAATACTGCACAGCGATTGACAAACTACCATATGCCTTGGTATTTGGTTGAGCGGAAATGCGGTCCGCTACCTCTTTTTGCATCATGACCACAAACTCACTAAACGGAATGCCACTCTCAATCAAGTGCATGAGAATAGGCGTTGTGATGTAGTAAGGCAAATTAGCCACTACCTTGATTGGCAGGTCAGGATTTTTGAAATTCTGGATATGTTGCGCCAAATCGACTTTGAGAATGTCCTCGTTGACTACGGTCACATTGTCAAAATCACGCAAGGTATCTGCCAAAATCGGTACCAAACGGTGGTCGATCTCAAAGGCCATAACTTCCGCTGCACGCTCAGCCAGAAACTCCGTCAAGGCACCAATCCCTGGGCCAATTTCAATGACATTAACTTGGTCATCAATCTCAGCCGTATCCACGATTTTTTGAAGGATATTGGTATCCGTCAAGAAATTTTGCCCAAAGGACTTTTTAAAGGTAAAACCGTGACGCTCCAGCACTGCCTTGGTCACGCTATAATCTGCAATTCTCATCTATTCTCTTTTCTATTATCTGTTACTACTATTGTAACACATTCCCCTTGTATTTTGGGGGTGAAAATCATACCAAAAAACTATCTTTCCTCATGAAGAAAGATAGTCTTGGAAATCTTTAAAGGGGGACTGAGCGGTTCTCTCGAAACATCCGTTCATACTCTTCGAAAATCAAATTCAAACCACGTCAGCTTCACCTTGCCGTACTCAAGTACAGCCTGCGGCTAGCTTCCTAGTTTGCTCTTTGATTTTCATTGAGTATCAAAAAAATCAGCTTCTTGATAACTTCGATTTTCAGGTAGGGTCAAATCTACATCCTCCTCCACATCGTCCACTGTAAATTCAACCGTTTGAGGTAAATTTTTCAAACGATAATGCTTTTGCCTTTGCCCTTCAATGCTAGCAAAATCAAGCAAATATCCATTTACTCGGATTTGAACCAAAAGGAGATGATTGGTCATATTTTCCATGATGAGGATGTCTTCTAAACCACCTCTGACACTGGGATAATCAGATACCCTGCGAATACGGATTTTTTAACACATGAGCAAGCTCCCTCATATCAATAATTTCATCTGCCTTATTCCAGACTAGGGGATTATGGGTTGCAATGATAATGATTCGATTTTCATCTTTCAAATCCACCAAGAGATTCATAACCTCCTCTGAATTTTCAGGATCAAGGCATAGACCTTGCCCTTCTCCAGCTTGAGGTTTAAACCAGAGAAAATCGCGCGGTCATTAAACTTCTTTTCCAATCCTTGAATATCAATCATCTTATTTTCCTTTCAATACTGCCATGCTACCAGCTTCTTCTTTTTTGTCCTGCCTTACTAAAATCAAGAGGGCGTTAAGCGTAAACAAAGCTACAACTAGAGCGCTAATCAAACCATCTCTTGTCAAAATACTAGATAGGACTAAGCCAAGCAAGAGAACTCCTCCTTGCGCCAGTAAATACTTGCCATGAAGCTCATAGATTGTCATACCAGCAAGACGTTTAATCATAAGCTCCCGTCTGAACTGCTCAAAATAGAGAAGATTCATGGAATCAAATAACAAGATAGCCGTAGACAGGGTCAAAATCGTCCCAATAAGGAGAGAGTAAAACTCCACCCATTTGTCATTTAGTACCTTGGCAAAAAATAGCTGGCTTTTTACCAAGTAAGAAACCTTGTGATACAGACCTTGCTCTTTTAGAGCTGTGATGCTGTCTCCATATCGATCTAGTTTCAAGGCACTATTAGCCGTAGTTCCCCACAACATCCCTGCAACAGGTCTTGTTCCAGTCGCTTGCGGCGTTAGAACTACAATAATCGGATCTTTTAGGTACTGGCGTGTTGTCTTGTACCCATCATTATAGAGGAAACGTTCCTGTCCTGTTTCTGTAAAAGCTAGCGTTACCTGTGGAAGGTAGTGTTTCTGACTCGTCGCCTCTACACTTTCAGATGAAAATCTTTGCAGGTAATCTGTAAACAATCCTTGGTAGTAGGCAGACTGCTCTCGCAAGCTCTCAGGCAAAATCAGCCCAAACTCTCCCTCAGACAAGTTTTGCATCTTATCCATAAACTCTGAAGAAACGGTAATCTTTTCTTCTATCAGATAGCGCGGTGAGACATAGATAACATTCCCTGACGGTGTGTAGTCATTGAGACGATTGCCATCTAGGTCCACTTCTGCTCCATCTGAGAAATTGTCAACATTGCTCATAATATAAAAAGAGTCTGTATTGGCTAACCGTTCTTCAGTAAATGTCTGCCACTCACGATTATCCTTACGCATTCCTTCTTCATCGGCAAATGCACTAGACCAACCAAAGGATAGACGGTAACGGTCTGAGGACTGGCTCCATTTATCGCTAGCTCTCTCCATCTCCTGCATTTCACGGTAGTGAGGTAGGAGAGCAGTCGCACTCGATCCGACCACCAGTACGGCTAAAAGTTGCCCCACCATCATCAATGTCATCATACGTTTGAGAGGGAGTTTCCCTTTCAATAGATCCACCAGACTATTTTCCTGTAAACCAAGTAGATACACGACACTTAGTAAGGTAGAAATCCCTGCCAAGGTCAATCCATAGAGTAGAAGAGCAATGATGACCAGTTGCACCGTTGCCATAAACAAGGCACCTTGATACCAGAGAATCCCCAATCCCAAAAGACTGGATACCAGTACTGAGCAGATAAGCTGTCTCACATCTTCTAACACTGGTCTGAGAGCAACTCCAAACAAGCTCTCACCAGCTATTAAGCGAATCCCTGCCTGACGAAGGGACTTGATCCGATAAATCAGGGTCAGACTCATAAAAGTCAGCAGAAAAATAGCTAGACTCAGTAGCCCCATTGGGGTAGCAGCCAAGAGGACGACCATCGAAAATGCCTCCGTTCTATTCGAGACAACACCATTATAACCAAGTTCTTGCAGGGCGGTCTGTAAGCTCACTCCATCCAAACTCCCTGACACAATCAAGTAAGACCCTAATAAATCACTCGTTTCTGCACTCTCCTTGGAGGAAATGGTCAAACCTTCTGGAAGTTCTCCCTCACCATAAGTAGCATAGGTAAAGCGTGTTTCTCCAGCTTCATTTGGCTCAACGATCCGACGGGCGATGAGACTATTGTGCTCTACTGCCAAGTTACTCAAAGCCTCTGTCACCTCTTCGCGACCAGCTACTGGCTGGTCTAGCCCAGTACCCATCACGTCAACAGAGGGATAGTTACCAAATAAAATCTCTTCTCGATGGTCAACAGAATTTATCACCATATAAAGCGATACCAATACCATTGAAATCAAAATAAATAAGCGTTTCATCATTTCCTCCAAAAAGTTACTTGGTCACTTAGTGAGAAGATGACCAAGTAAAGCTAAACAATAGGGCTATACCATTCTAAACATTATAGTAGAATGCAACTTTCTCTCCCCAAGAAGTACGAATCCATGCACGAGAAGTCCCTCCAGCACCAGCATATCCCTTATCAGATGAACTATTCCATCTGCTGGAAACCGTTGAACTATGGTATTTTGACGGGTGATAGTAGTTTGAGTAAGCACCGCCGTTAGCTGAACCATACGTCCAGACACCACCATCTGGATACTTAACCGCGGCCGATACTACTGCACTCTTCCACCTAATGTTGTTGCAACGCTCGCTACAAGGGCTAATTTTTTAACTGTTTGTTTCATATTAATACTCCTCTATTTTTGATTACAAGATTGTTGAGTTATTTGCTCCTCTTTCCATTATCAACGTTGATACTATTATATTACTAAATGATATTCTAAAATTATTTGTTTTTCTCTAAATTGTCAAAATAGCACCCTGAAATGAACTTTTATAGTCATTATACTCCATCTTTATCACACTACCAAGGACGTCAACGTCCTTAAAATAGAACTATTTCGTGTCATTTTTAGCTTATATATAAAAAAACAGCCCTAAAGACGAACTTTAGAACTATTTCAAGACCAGAACAAGGACATTATTGTCATTGCTTCACTATGTTTATAAATATTCTTACCCTATTATAAAACGAAGGACACATAAAAAGGTGCCTATTTGATGTACTCTGATTGCAAAATACCACAAAGTAAATTTAACATAATCTCCAATCATTCGTATAAACAATTGTGTGAAACTAATCCGAGAAAAATCAATCACTAGTTATCAGAGACTTTTTTTAGGATTATTGTTTATTACTCGCAAATGGTAAACACGGATTATTCCTACTACTATAAGAACAACTAAATAAGACTGAGTACAGGATTATTTCTTTAAATTATTCGTTTCCTTCTTTATAAAACGGATATGTAACTATTATACCCAAAGTACTAATTATAATTTTAAAGATTGCACCTAAAATATTTAAAGTTGATAAATCAAGTATTCCGTGTATTAGGTATAGTAGACAGAAAAAGAATGGAAGGTATTTTTTTAATTTTTTCATAAACTATAGTGCTATCAAGGTCAAAGCTTTAGCTACTGTCCAAGCCATCCAATCTGGCATACCTGCACGCTTACAAGCCTGGTAGATTCCATCTTCAATCCAACCAGTAAAGTGTTCTAGTGTACTCAATATGGCATTCAATCCTATATATTGATTTATCCATCTTTTAACATTCGAAGGGAGTTTACTATAACCTTTTCGAATAGCTGTAACTGAAAAAGACCACTTTCCTCTGTCCATTTTAGCAGCTTGGATATCCTCTTGCGAAACAGTATCTTTATCAAATTCTAATATACGTCCGTTATCTATGTAGATATGTTTTCCTTCACTATTAGTTGCCGTAGAACGTTTTGAAACTTGAGTTGCTTTATCCGAAACTGAATATGTAGAAGCAAAAGCAGTTGCAGATGGGAGAGCAACAGTACTTAATGTTAAAAAGCAACTTAAAACAATTGCTGTTTTTGTTAAAATCTTATTTTTCATTTTATTTTCTCCTCGAAATATACATTTTTATCATAACTATCCTAATAAACTGACACTTTGCCCTAAAGAATCTATTTTGAAACTAAGTAGACATAACTAAATTTTATTTAAACCACCAAGTAACTAAATAAAATAAACTAAAAAAGTTCATATTGTAATCTCCTTTCACGTTTTAATTGATTATAAATTATTCTTAAATAAACTCCAAGGACATCAATGTCCTTAAAATAGAACTATTTCGTGTCATTTTTAGCTTATATATAAAAAAACAGCCCTAAAGACGAACTTTAGAACTGTTTTGATGTAAGAACAAGGACATTTTTGTCATTGCTTCACGATATTTATAAATATTTTTTTAAATCTTCTTGCCATTGTTTTTCTAACATAGTAACTAAATAAGAATTTTCTATTATATCAGCAAATAGCTTCGATTTCTGATAGAACTGTTCGGCAGATACATAATCATTGTTTATTATTAGAGATAATTTCCACTCCAACATTAATATAATTGGTTTCTTCTGGAAATCTTGTGTTTTTTCCATTATATGATTAAGGCTAAAGATATAAGATTCTAGTGAATCATAAGACGACAAATTATCCAAACAGGCTAGACCCGAAAACAAAGTGTTACTTAAAGCAAACAGATATTCTGGTGCAATTAATTCTACATGATTTGTCAAACGAACTAAAAACGAATGAATTCTGTTAATTTCTTCAATCTGATTTTGACCTTGTTTTATCTTTGTAAGCACTATAGCAAAATATAAGTTGATAACTTCTAATTCATTTATCAAAAACAATTCCTTATCATAAATTGTTTTAAAATAATCGTCCAGTACGGTTTCCCCATATTCTGGTCGTCCGCTTCTAATAACATCTATCGTTGCTCTAGTAGCTTCAAACCATACTTTTTCCTCATTAGGAAGTTGCTCATAAAATAAATCCTCTATCTCTTCCAAACACGCTTCTTTTTTATCGTATTCCTCTTCTTTACCATAGATTGGTTCACGTAAAATCTGGTATTTCAATTCTAAATAAGCAGGAGGAAGAGCTGAAAAATCCGGCATAAGGCTATAAGCTGGAACTCCTAACCGGCGAGCAATATAGTCTAACTTCGGCAAACTCGGTTGCGAAGCTCCACTTTCAATTCGCGATAGTTGACGAACCGTCAGTTCTTGCTCATCTCCACAAAAATCTGGACGACTAATTCCTTTTTCTATCCGAATCTCTTTGATTTTTTGACCAATTAACATCAGACGCCTCCTCTTCTACCTACTTCGAAAAATACTGTGAAACTTAAAAAATTGTAACGGCTACATCTTTCCTACTCATAAGATTTCATAGCTTCTTCCACTTCTGCCAAGGTGACTCCAAACAACTCCAGGCGTTTGAGGAGTTGCTTACCGTTGGAATAACCAATTCGGAGAGCCTCTCCTAGATATTCTCGTCGCTTACGACTATCTGCTCCCGCTAGAAAACCAAGGCGAATCAAGTCGCTACGACTGATGTCAAACTGACTCTCATGTTCAAATTGTTCTGTCACCTGAGCTAGAGCCGTTTTCAAGTCTTCATAACTGGCATGCTCAATTCCCAGAGAACGGCCCTTGGTCTTGGACTTAGGAACAGCTTCATCTCGTTTGAGGAAGGCATGCTGAACTGTTGGAATGGCCGTCATAATCATGCGCCGAATCCGCTCCCCATTAAAATCTGGGTCTGTAAAGACAATGACTCCATGACGTTGGTGTAGGCGCTGAATCCGTTCTAGATCCTGCTCATTGATGGCAGAACCTCGGGTCTCATAGGTCTCTACATCGAAATAGCGTTTGAGATTGGCCGTATCATCGCGACCTTCGACCACGATGACTTGAGAAATTTTTTCTTTCATTACTTGCTGTCCAATCCAAAAATTCGTTCTGCATTTGCAGTCGTTGCTGCCGCTAGCTCTTCTGTCGTCATACCACGCAAGTCGGCGATAAAGTCCACTACATAGCGAGTATAGGCTGTTTTGTTTTCGCGACCACGTTTAGGAACAGGAGCCAAGTAGGGAGCATCCGTTTCCACCAAAATCTTGTCCAAAGGTAACTCTTTAGCCGCTTCTTGGATGTCAGTTGCCTTCTTGAAAGTCACCACTCCTGAGAAGGAAATGGTCATGCCAAGCGCAACAAACTTCTCTGCCCATTCAAGAGTCCCTGAGAAAGAATGCATGATACCACCACGAGGACCAACTCCCTCACTCTTGATAATCTCATAGGTGTCTTCCAGCGCATCACGGGTATGGACAACAAAAGGCAAATCCAAGTCCTTAGATAGCTGAATCTGACGGCGAAAAACCTGCTCCTGCACCTCTTTGGGCGCTGTCATCCAATGATAATCCAAACCAATCTCACCCAAGGCAACTACCTTTGGATGCTTGAGCTTATCAAGCAAGTAGTCTTCAATTTCCTCTGTGTAAGTCCCTGCTTCTGTCGGATGCCAACCGATAGTCGCATAGAGCTGGTCATACTCATCTACCAACTCCAAGGCACGCTCAATCGTCGGTTTATCAAAACCAACAATATTCATCTGTGTCACACCCATCTCAGCAGCCAAGGCAATTTCTTCTGCCTCACGACCTGCAAATTCTTCTACATTCAAGTGTGTATGTGTATCAAAAATCATCTCTTCTAACCTCGTTTTCTATCTACTATTATAGCAAAAAAACTGACCTCTCTCCTCATCTGAAAAAAATATTCTAAAACCCATTATCATCTCTTGACGCTCTTTTTCCAAAGCAGTATAATAGCACTTATTGAAATTTTCAGAAAAGGAAAATACCATGTTTACAAAATTAAAACAGACTTTTATCGGTCGTCCTCTTAAGTCATTAACTGAAGGCGAAGGGGGACTACTGGGAAAAATGCAGGCCTTGGCCATGTTGTCAAGCGACGCTCTATCTTCCATTGCCTATGGGCCTGAGCAAGTAGTCCTCGTCTTGGCTAGTCTCTCTCCTCTTGCGATATGGTGGAGCCTTCCTATCGGCCTCTTTGTCCTCCTGCTCCTAGCTAGCCTGACCGTCTCCTACCGTCAAATCATCCATGCCTACCCTCAAGGGGGAGGGGCCTATATGGTTACTCGAGAAAATCTATCTCCCGAACTTGGCTTAATCGCTGGAGGTAGTCTGCTAGTTGACTACATGCTGACCGTAGCGGTATCTGTTTCATCTGGAGCGGACGCTATCACAGCAGCTCTCCCTGCTCTACACCCTTACAACCTCCATATTTCCATTTTTCTAGTTTGCTTGCTCATGCTCTTGAATTTACGGGGCTTAAAAGAATCTGCCAGTTCACTGATGATTCCTGTCTATCTCTTTATCATCAGTACTGTCTTTCTCTTGCTCTACGGAATCTTTCAACTAATGACAGGGTCTCTCAGCTATCAGGCAACTTCACCTATTGGGCATGCTGTTCCGAGCCTGTCTATCGTTCTCATTCTAAGAGCCTTTACCAGCGGTTCTGCCTCTCTGACAGGAGTTGAAGCTATTTCAAATGCCGTTCCCTTTTTCAAGGCTCCAAAAGAAAAGAATGCCGCTCAAACCTTGACCATTATGTCACTGATTTTAGGTTTTCTTTTTGCAGGCATTACCTTCCTAAACTACTGGATGGGGATTATGCCTCAACACGGAGAAACTATTCTTTCACAGATGGCTCAAGGCATCCTTGGCAATTCCTTCTTAGGACACCTTGGCTATTATATCTTCCAATTCTCCACAGCCTTGATTTTGGCCGTAGCTGCAAATACTGGCTTTTCGGCCTTCCCTATGCTGGCTTACAATATGGCTAAAAACAAATACATGCCCCATCTCTTTATGGAAAAAGGAGACCGGCTAGGCTACTCCAATGGAATTTTAACTCTGGCTTTTGGTGCTATGATTCTTCTTCTCATTTTTAATGGCAATACCGAACGTTTGATTCCTCTTTATACTATCGGGGTCTTCGTGCCCTTCGCCCTATCTCAGACTGGGATGATTCGCCATTGGAAAAAAGAAAAAGGGACAAATTTCTTAAAACCTGCCCTTGCCAATATCCTTGGAGCCATCATTTGCTACGCTATCGTGCTAATCCTGCTCTTTTTCCGTCTCAGTGATATCTGGCCTTTCTTCCCGATTATTCTCGTACTCACCCTACTCTTCTTGGCAATTCACAGTCATTACCAAAAAGTAGCCCAACAACTGCGACTCTATGAAGGAGTCGAAAAACGTACTTATGACGGTAATCTGGTTCTGGTCCTAGTAGGAAATGTCACCCGAGTCAGTGTCGGAGCCATTAACTACGCTCAAAGTATCGGTGACGAAGTCCTAGTCATGCATATTTCTACCAAGGAAACCGCAGAAAAAGACCAAGAAATTCTCCAAGAATTTGCCGATTACTTCCCAACCATTACTCTGAAAAATATCAAGACCAGCTACCGCGACATCATCACCCCTACTGTCAAGTATGTCAAACGAATCTCTGAGGATGCCCAGAAAAAGAACTATACAGTCACTGTCCTGGTACCCCAGTTTATCCCTAATAAACCTTGGCAAAATATCCTGCATAATCAGATGATTCTCAAACTCAAATATGCCCTTCGTTGGCACCAAGACGTCGTTGTCGCTAGCTACTCTTATCACTTAAAAGAATAAAGAAAAGGCCCTACCAGAATCAAAAGCGTCTGGTAAGGCCTTTTTCTGAATCCAGCCACTATGCTTATACTCAATGAAAATCAAAGAGCAAACTAGGAAGCTAGCCGCAGGCTGCTCAAAGCACTGCTTTGAGGTC
>NZ_AEDV01000083.1 GCF_000148545.1 Streptococcus mitis SK597
TGGTTTGAAGAGATTTTCGAAGAGTATGACTTGCAAAAAGACTTAGCAAACCAGCTAAGCCTTTTTCTTCTTATCTCGAACGTTGTTTTCCAGCGTTGCGATTTTTGTGTTTTTTCTTGCTTGTGATAGCAGTTGGTTGTTCAGGAGTAACGTCTTTTCGTCCACTTGGTGTAGAGAAAGCACGTGCTTTTGGTGGGTTCTTGGCTAGTTCTTCACGGACTTTTTTGCGAAGTTTTGGACGAACGATATAGTTGACGATAAACTGTTGGAGAATCATCATGAAACCACCGACAACCCAGTAAAGTGTGACACTAGCTGGTGAGATGAGGGAGAAGCCGGCAATCATGACTGGGCTCACATAAGCCATTTTCTTGATTTGATCTCTTTGCGTTTCATCTTCTACTCCGTGAAGTGAAAGGAGTGATTGAAGATAGTAAAGGACACCAGCGCAGGCAGCTAAAATCATACTTGGAGAGCCTAGAGGAATTCCTAGGTAACTTGCTTGAGCAACACCTTCAGTATGTTGGGCAGCAAAGTAGATAGCAGAGAAGAAAGGCATTTGAAGGAGGATAGGGAAACATCCTACACCACCAAACATGCTGATGCCATGCTCTTTTTGAGCAGCAAAGAGAGCTTGTTGGGCTTCGAGTTTTTCTTCTTGAGTAGTTGCTTCTTTGAGACGAGTTTGGTGTGGCTCAAGGACGTGCTTGAGGGCATTCATCTTTTCAGAGTGAAGTGTTGCCTTCCATGATTGGTAGATACCAAGTGGCAAGATAATCAAGCGCACGATAATGGTAACGATGATGATAGCGACACCAAAGCCTAGACCTTGATCAGTAGCGAAGTACTTGATAGCTTCAGCCATAGGCGCTCCGATCGTATTCCAAATAAATCCTGTTGGCTTTCCTGTGGCTTTATCGACGCTAACACAGCCAGTTAAGACTAGCAACATAGCCACTCCCATAGCTGAGAGTACAAAACGTTTAATAGATTTCACTGTTTTTATTCCTTCTTTAAAAATAATACCTTTCTATTCTACTGTTTTTTTACAAAATATACAATAGTTCTAGAGACCTAATTTGCGATTTTAAAGTCAGGGTAGGGAGGAAAGTTGCTCAGTTTGACATCTAAGTAGCTGACTTTTGAAAAAGGTGTGGGTCCTTTTCGGATTTCTTGGATAAATTTTGCCATGGTAGCAGATGAGTCTGCTTGGGCTAAGATTTCCACTGTGCCATCGTCGTTATTCCATACTCGGCCTGTGATGCCACCGATTTCAAGTGCTAGGCTGTAAACACCCCAACGAAAGCCGACTCCCTGTACCCTACCTTGGGCAATCATTCTAACCTTTTGCATACCAAACCCCTTTGATTGTGTTATAATATTTCTATGACTATTATAACCTCAAAAGCCAATTCTGTGGTAAAAAATGCTAAGAAATTACACCAAAAAAAATACCGCAAGTCTGCTTATTTGATTGAAGGCTGGCACTTGTTTGAAGAAGCTGTCCAAGCTGGAGTGACGATTGAGAAAATCTTTGCCCTAGAAAGTTACCGAGATCAGTTAGCCTCGTTTCCGCAAACTGTCTGGGTTTCAGAGGATATTTTGCTAGATTTGGCGGATTCTCAGACTCCACAGGGCATTGTTGCGGTGGTTCAAAAAGAAGAAGTAGGGCAAGCTGACTTTAGTCAGGGTAAATTCTTGTTTTTGGAAGATGTGCAAGATCCTGGTAATGTGGGAACTATCATTCGGACTGCGGATGCAGCAGGTTTTACTGGAGTGATTGTTTCAGATAAGTCGGCAGACATCTACAGTCTCAAGACTCTACGTTCGATGCAAGGCAGTCATTTTCATCTGCCTATTTACCGGATGTCGAGTCAAGCGCTTCTCGAGGAAGCTAAAGAGGCAGCTATCCCTGTGCTGGCAACAACCCTATCTAAAGATTCTGTTGATTACAGAGAACTGCCTCCTATAGAAAATTTTGTACTAGTCATGGGAAATGAGGGTCAAGGAATTAGTCCCCTTATGGCTGAAAGTGCAGACCAGTTGGTCCATATTAGCATGAAGGGGCAGGCGGAGAGTTTGAATGTTGCCGTTGCAGCAGGTATTTTAATTTTCCATTTAAGCTAATTTTAACTTTCTTTGTTATAATCAAGGAAAGATGTTCATAGAAAAGGAGAAAAGATGAATCACACTATTATTCACGACCGTGCAGGTCTCAATCAATTTTACGCTAAGGTTTATGCCTTTGTTGGTCTGGGGATCGGACTATCTGCTTTGGTATCAGGCCTTATGTTGACGGTCTTTCAGTCTCAGTTGGTTTACTTTTTGATGCAGGGGCGTCTCTGGTTGACCATTGCAACCTTTGCGGAGCTAGCACTAGTCTTCGTTGCTAGTAACATGGCTTCAAGAAATAGTCCAGCGGCTCTTCCAGTATTTTTACTTTACTCAGTATTAAATGGCTTTACCCTCAGTTTTGTGGTGGCCTTCTATACTCCAGGTACAGTTTTATCTGCCTTTGTATCGAGCGCCCTTCTCTTCTTTGTCATGGCGGCAGTTGGTATGTTCACTAAAAAAGATTTGAGTGGTCTTGGTCGGGCTATGATGGCAGCTCTCATCGGTTTGCTGATTGCCATGGTAGTTAATATTTTCTTGGCTAGCGGTTTCTTTGATTATATGATTAGCGTAGCCATGGTTTTGGTTTTCTCAGGGTTGATTGCTTGGGACAACCAAAGGATTCGTCTTGCTTATGAGCAATCACAAGGTCGTGTAGCGACAGGTTGGGTTGTGTCAATGGCTCTCAGTATCTATCTTGATTTTATCAATCTCTTCCTAAGTATTCTACGTATCTTCGGTCGTAATGACTAGAAGGTACCTAACATCAGTGTTCGAAGGAGCACTGATTTTTTTCGTATTTGCTCTTTCTTTTTCTTGAAAATAGGTGTATAATGCTTTTAATTAATTTTTTGAGGAGTAGTTTATGAAGAAAAGTTTTATCCATCAACAAGAAGAGATTTCCTTTGTCAAAAACACTTTTACCCAGTATTTGAAAGATAAGTTAGAAGTTGTCGAAGTTCAAGGTCCTATCTTGAGCAGGGTCGGCGACGGGATGCAGGACAACTTATCAGGTGTGGAGAACGCCGTATCGGTCAAGGTTCTCCAAATCCCTGATGCTACTTATGAAGTGGTGCACTCCCTTGCTAAATGGAAACGCCATACCTTGGCTCGCTTTGGTTTCGGTGAAGGTGAAGGTCTTTTCGTCCACATGAAGGCCCTTCGTCCAGACGAAGACTCGTTGGATGCGACCCACTCTGTTTATGTTGACCAGTGGGACTGGGAGAAGGTTATCCCAAATGGTAAACGGAATATCGCTTATCTAAAAGAAACAGTTGAGAAGATTTACAAGGCTATTCGCCTTACTGAGTTAGCTGTTGAAGCCCGTTATGACATCGAGTCTATCTTGCCAAAACAAATCACCTTTATCCACACAGAAGAGTTGGTAGAACGCTACCCAGACTTGACACCGAAAGAACGTGAAAATGCTATCTGTAAAGAATTTGGAGCCGTCTTTTTGATTGGTATCGGTGGTGAATTGCCAGACGGCAAGCCACACGATGGGCGTGCACCAGACTACGATGACTGGACAAGCGAGTCTGAAAATGGCTACAAGGGTCTAAATGGCGATATTCTTGTTTGGAATGAGTCTTTAGGTGGAGCCTTTGAGTTGTCTTCTATGGGGATTCGTGTAGATGAAGAAACCCTTCGCCGTCAGGTAGAAATCACCGGTGATGAAGACCGCTTGGAATTGGAATGGCACAAGGCTTTGTTGAATGGCCTATTCCCGTTGACAATCGGTGGAGGAATTGGACAATCTCGGATGGCCATGTTCCTACTTCGCAAGAAACACATTGGAGAAGTACAAACAAGTGTTTGGCCTCAAGAAGTCCGCGATACTTACGAAAATATTTTATAGAGAATCGAACCGCAAGGTTCGGTTTTCTTTCTCTTTTTGCCCATAATTTGGTATAATAAACGGTATGAAAATCGTATCAGGAATCTATGGGGGACGTCCCCTCAAGACACTAGAAGGAAAGACGACAAGACCTACTTCGGATAAGGTTAGGGGAGCTATTTTTAACATGATTGGTCCCTACTTTGAAGGGGGACGAGTCTTGGACCTTTATGCAGGTAGTGGTGGTTTATCTATCGAGGCAGTATCGCGTGGTATGTCCAGCGCTGTTTTGGTGGAACGAGACCGTAAGGCTCAGGCTATCGTGGCTGAAAATATTCAGATGACCAAGGAAGTTGGAAAATTTCAACTCCTTAAGATGGATGCAGAAAGGGCATTGGAACAGGTATCTGGGGAATTCGACCTCATTTTCTTAGACCCTCCTTATGCCAAGGAACAAATCGTAGCAGATATTGAAAAAATGGCTGAGAGGGAGCTTTTTTCTGAAGATGTCATGATCGTGTGTGAGACGGATAAGGCCGTTGAACTTCCAGAAGAAATTGCCTGCCTGGGCATCTGGAAGGAAAAGATTTATGGAATTAGTAAGGTGACAGTCTATGTCAGATAAAATTGGCTTATTCACAGGCTCATTTGATCCGATGACAAATGGGCATTTGGATATCATTGAACGGGCTAGCAAACTCTTTGATAAGCTCTATGTCGGTATTTTTTTTAATCCCCACAAACAAGGATTTCTCCCTATCGAAAATCGTAAACGGGGGTTAGAAACGGCTTTGAAACATTTGGAAAATGTTGAAGTCGTGTCTTCTCATGATGAATTGGTGGTTGATGTCGCAAAAAGACTGGGGGCTACTTGTCTAGTGCGGGGGTTGAGGAATGCAGCGGATTTGCAATATGAAGCCAGTTTTGATTACTACAACCATCAGCTGTCTCCTAATATAGAGACCATTTATTTACATAGTCGACCTGAACATCTCTATATCAGTTCATCCGGTGTTAGAGAGCTTTTGAAGTTTGGTCAGGATATTGCTTGCTATGTTCCCGAGAGTATTTTGGAGGAAATAAGAAATGAAAAAAAAGATTAGATGGCCCTTATATGTCATTGCGACCTTAATTGTGACTTTCTTGGCATTTGTAGTGCCCTTGCCCTACTATATAGAAGTTCCAGGTGGTTCGGAAGATATTCGCCAAGTCCTTAAAGTCAATGACAAAGAAGATAAGGAAGCTGGGGCCTATCAATTCGTTACGGTTGGTATCCAGCACGCTACTTTAGCCCATATGATTTATGCTTGGTTGACGCCTTTTACAGATATTCGTAGTGCCCAAGAGACTACAGGTGGCTCTTCCGATGTTGAATTTATGCGGATCAATCAATTCTACATGCAAACATCGCAAAATATGGCCAAATATCAAGGGTTAAAAACAGCTGGTAAGGATATTGAACTAAAATACCTTGGGGTTTATGTTTTGACTGTGACAGATAATTCAACCTTTAAAGGGATTCTCAACATCTCTGATACCGTCACAGCAGTCAATGATCAGACCTTTGACAGTTCCAAAGATTTGATTGATTATGTCAATTCTCAAAAATTAGGGGACTCTGTCAAAGTAACCTATGAAGAGGATGGGCAAACCAAATCTGCAGAAGGAAAGATTATCACCTTGGAAAATGGCAAAAATGGAATTGGAATCGGCTTGATTGACCGTACAGAAGTAACCAGTGATGTCCCAATTCGCTTTTCAACAGCTGGTATTGGCGGTCCAAGTGCAGGTCTCATGTTTAGTCTGGCCATCTATACCCAAATAGCTGACCCTGGCCTTCGTAATGGCCGTATTGTTGCCGGTACAGGTACCATTGACCGCGATGGGAATGTGGGGGACATTGGAGGTATTGATAAGAAAGTTGTAGCTTCGGCTAGAGAAGGTGCCGCGATTTTCTTTGCTCCAGATAACCCTGTTAGCGAAGAAGAACAAAAAGCGCATCCAGATGCGAAAAACAACTACCAAACAGCCCTAGAAGCAGCTAAAACAATCAAGACAGATATGAAAATCGTGCCTGTTAAAACCCTACAAGATGCAATTGATTACTTGAAAAACAATCCCTAGTTTTAAGTGAAGTTTCCAAACTAGCGCACAAACAGAGAAGATGGTATAATAGTCAAATGGTTCAATTATTATTCACTCTAAGCAGTCATATGCTCTTTATTTATGTGAGTTTTTACCTTTTAAAGAATCTTGTTAGATGGGAAAAGGTTTTAAAAGTGACAGCTGAGAATACAGGGAAAGTCCGTTTATTGATAGCTCTTTTCAGTATTGTCATGGGCTACATCATGAGTTCTTTCTTTATCAGCCTATATCAGTTGTGGCAAGAAGCGCTTAGAGGATTATTATAAAATCAAGAGTAAAGGAAATAAGTATGGAAAAAATTGTGGTTCAAGGTGGCGATAATCGTCTGGTAGGAAGTGTTACGATCGAAGGAGCAAAGAATGCAGTCTTGCCCTTGTTGGCAGCGACTATTCTAGCAAGTGAAGGAAAGACCGTCTTGCAGAATGTTCCTATCTTGTCAGATGTTTTCACTATGAATCAGGTGGTTGGTGGTTTAAATGCCAAGGTGGATTTTGATGAGGAAGCTCATCTTGTCGAGGTGGATGCGACTGGCGATATCACTGAGGAAGCTCCTTACAAGTATGTCAGCAAGATGCGTGCATCCATCGTTGTCTTGGGGCCAATCCTTGCCCGTGTAGGTCATGCCAAGGTATCCATGCCAGGTGGTTGTACGATTGGTAGCCGTCCTATTGATCTTCATTTGAAAGGTCTAGAAGCTATGGGGGCTAAGATTAGTCAGACAGCTGGTTACATCGAAGCCAAGGCGGATCGCTTACATGGAGCTCATATCTATATGGATTTCCCAAGTGTTGGTGCTACTCAGAACTTGATGATGGCAGCGACTCTAGCTGATGGGGTGACAGTGATTGAAAATGCTGCGCGTGAGCCTGAGATTGTTGACCTGGCCATTCTCCTCAATGAAATGGGAGCTAAGGTTAAGGGTGCTGGTACAGAGACCATTACCATTACCGGTGTTGAGAAACTTCATGGTACGACTCACAATGTAGTCCAAGACCGTATCGAAGCAGGAACCTTTATGGTAGCTGCTGCTATGACTGGTGGTGATGTCTTGATTAAAGATGCTGTTTGGGAGCACAATCGTCCCTTGATTGCCAAATTGCTTGAAATGGGAGTGGAAGTGACGGAGGAGACTGAAGGAATTCGAGTTCGCTCTCAACTAGAAAATCTAAAAGCTGTTCATGTGAAAACCTTGCCCCACCCAGGATTTCCAACAGATATGCAGGCTCAATTTACAGCTTTGATGACCGTCGCAAAAGGGGAATCAACTATGGTGGAGACAGTTTTCGAAAATCGTTTCCAACATCTAGAAGAAATGCGTCGCATGGGCTTGCACTCGGAGATTATCCGTGATACAGCTCGTATTGTTGGTGGTCAACCTTTGCAGGGGGCAGAAGTTCTTTCAACTGACCTTCGTGCCAGCGCAGCCTTGATTTTGACAGGTTTGGTAGCGCAAGGAGAAACCGTTGTCGGTAAATTAGTCCACTTGGATAGAGGCTACTACCGTTTCCATGAGAAATTGGCGCAGCTAGGTGCTAAGATTCAGCGGATTGAGGCAAGTGATGAAGATGAATAAGAAATCAAGCTATGTAGTCAAGCGTTTACTTTTAGTCATCATAGTACTGATTTTAGGTGTTTTAGCCCTAGGAATCGGTCTAATGGTAGGTTATGGAATCTTGGGCAAGGGTCAAGATCCATGGGCTATCCTGTCTCCAGCAAAATGGCAGGAATTGATTCATAAATTTACAGGAAATTAGGCTGGGAGACCAGCCTTTTTCTAAAGATAAGGAGAAATATGAACAAAAAAATAAGACAGACACTGATTGGTTTACTAGTGTTATTGCTCTTATCTGCGGGGAGCTATTATATTAAGCAGACTGAACTAGGCAATCAGGCTGCTAAGACAAAAATAAGTCAGAAAAGTCAATCACCAGACGCGCCTGGTCAAGAATTGGCAGAAAGCGTCTTAACAGATGCAGTCAAAAGCCAAATAAAAGGGAGTCTGGAGTGGAACGGGGCTGGTGCTTTTATCGTCAATGGTAATAAAACAAACCTAAATGCCAAGGTTTCAAGTAAGCCCTACGCTGATAATAAAACAAAGACAGTGGGCAAGGAAACTGTTCCAACCGTGGCTAATGCCCTCTTGTCTAAGGCTACTCGTCAGTACAAGAATCGTGAAGAAACTGGGAATGGTTCGACTTCATGGACTCCTCCAGGTTGGCATCAGGTTAAGAATCTAAAGGGCTCTTATACCCATGCAGTTGATAGAGGTCATCTGTTAGGCTATGCCTTAATCGGTGGCTTGGATGGTTTTGATGCCTCGACAAGCAATCCTAAAAACATTGCTGTTCAAACAGCCTGGGCAAATCAGGCGCAAGCCGAGGATTCGACTGGTCAAAACTACTATGAAAGCAAGGTGCGTAAAGCCTTGGACCAAAACAAGCGCGTCCGTTACCGCGTGACCCTTTATTACGCTTCAAATGAGGACTTAGTTCCTTCAGCTTCACAGATTGAAGCCAAGTCTTCAGACGGAGAATTGGAATTTAATGTTCTAGTTCCCAATGTTCAAAAGGGACTTCAACTGGATTACCGAACTGGAGAAGTGACTGTTACTCAGTAAAATACAAAATAAGCTCCTATGTCACTTGTAGATGTAGGAGTTCTTCTTTTACTAGTTTCAGCAGGGCTGCAATAGACACTGAGAAAAATAATATGTACTGGACTAGATTTTGTGATATAATAGAGGGCAAGATACTATTTTAGGAGAAGAACTATGGAAGACCCAAGTAGTCAGAATTTGTTGCTACAATTTGTTTTATTGTTTATCTTGACGGTGTTAAATGCTTTTTTCTCAGCCACAGAAATGGCCATGGTGTCACTAAATCGTGCGCGGGTTGAACAAAAGGCAGAAGAAGGAGATAGACGCTATATCCGTCTGTTGAAGGTATTAGAAAACCCTAACCACTTTTTATCAACCATTCAGGTAGGAATCACCCTGATTACAATCTTATCAGGGGCGAGTTTAGCTGATACTCTAGGACGTGTGATTGCCTCTTGGCTTGGGAATGGCGAAACAGCACAAGCCGTGGCAACTTTTCTATCTTTAGCATTTTTGACTTATATTTCTATCGTTTTTGGGGAATTGTATCCTAAGAGAATCGCTCTTAATCTAAAGGATGCCTTGGCCATTCGTACAGCGCCAGTTATCATTGGGCTTGGGAAACTAGTTAGTCCCTTTGTTTGGCTCTTGTCTGCATCTACCAATCTCTTGAGTCGCTTGACTCCTATGACCTTTGACGATGCTGACGAAAAAATGACCCGTGATGAAATTGAGTACATGCTGACAAATAGTGAAGAAACACTAGATGCTGACGAAATTGAAATGTTACAAGGGATTTTTTCACTGGACGAATTAATGGCCAGAGAGGTCATGGTTCCTCGAACGGATGCCTTTATGGTGGATATTCAGGATGATAGTCAAGCCATTATCCAAAGTATTTTAAAACAAAATTATTCTCGTATCCCTGTCTATGATGGGGATAAGGACAATGTGATTGGGATCATTCACACCAAGAGTCTCCTTAAGGCGGGCTTTGTGGACGGTTTTGACAATATTGTATGGAAGAAAATTTTACAAGATCCACTTTTTGTACCTGAAACTATTTTTGTGGATGACTTGCTAAAAGAATTGCGCAATACCCAAAGACAAATGGCAATCTTGCTGGATGAATACGGTGGTATGGCTGGTTTGGTGACTTTGGAAGACCTCTTAGAGGAAATTGTTGGTGAAATTGATGATGAAACGGACAAAGCAGCAATAGATGTTCATCAGATTGGCGAGGATACCTACATTGTTCAAGGAACGATGACCCTCAATGATTTCAATAATTACTTTGATGTTGAACTGGAAAGTGATGACGTTGATACCATCGCTGGTTATTATTTGACAGGAGTTGGGACCATTCCAACTACTGAGAAACTCAGCCATGAAGTGGTCAGCCAAAACAAACAGCTTATCCTAACCAATGATAAAGTGAAAAATGGACGTGTTACCAAGGTAAAAGTCCAGATCACAGAAGTCGAAATAGAAGAAGAAACAGAGTAAACTAGAGGCTTTTGTCACCATGCGTGACGAAGCTTTTTTCAGTTTCAAAGGTTCTTTAATGACTTTATAGCAAAGAGTACGAGAGACTGGAGTCTATTTCGGTTAATTCATAGGGAAGTCGTATTCTGGGAAAACTCAGCCCCAAACTTGCCTCAAAAGTTTTTTAAAGTTATTCGTATTTATCCGAAGAAAAAAGAAAAAAGCCCTTTAAATTGGGCTTTCTGTTTAAATGAAACCTGATAAATCAAGTTATAGAAGGCGGTAGACGGATTTGAACCGACGATCAAGCTTTTGCAGAGCCGTGCCTTACCACTTGGCTATACCGCCTCAACGTTTATTATTATACCTTGAAAATGATTTTCAGTCAATAGCTTTTTCAGATTTTTTGTATGAATAAGCCTAAATATTCTGAAAATTCGTTTACTTTTCTTTAAATCTATGGTATAATTGATGATAACCTATACTTTATAAGAGGAGTAAAGAAATGAAAAAAAGTCAAGTGCTTGCTGTAGCGGGGGCTACCTTATTAGCGTCAGGAGTTCTAGCTGCGTGTTCAAACACTAGTTCAAATAATGCTAAACTAGCAAAAGATTACCAATATGTTTATCAAACAGATCCAGAAACCTTGGATTATATCGTCAGCAATATCGATTCAACATCATTCGTCACAACAAATGCAGTAGATGGTTTGTTGGCTAACGATAAATATGGTAATCTGGTTCCTTCTATTGCTGAATCATGGACAGTTTCAAAAGATGGTTTGACGTATACCTATAAAATCCGTAAGGATGCTAAATGGGTGACAGCAGAGGGAGAAGAGTACGCTCCTGTCACTGCTAAAGACTTCGTTACTGGTTTGAAACATGCGGTAGATGGGAAATCAAAAGGACTTTCAATCGTTAGCTCTTCTATTAAAGGATTAGAAGCATATATTAAGGGTGAAACAAGCGATTTTTCAACCGTCGGAGTAAAAGCACTTGATGACCAAACACTAGAATATACTTTGAACCAGCCAGAAACTTTCTGGAATGACAAGACTACTAGTGGTGTTTTGATGCCAGTTAATGAAGAATTCTTAGCTTCAAAAGGGGAAGGTTTTGGTTCTCCAACAGATGCTAACTCTATTCTTTATAACGGTCCATTTGTCTTGAAAGCTGTAACTCCTAAATCATCTATCGAGATGGCTAAAAATGACGCTTACTGGGACAAAGAAAATGTAAAAATTGAGAATGTTAAGTTCACTTTCTGGGACGGTAAGGATCAAGATGTAATTGCCAAAGGTTTTTCTGATGGTCAATATAGCAAGGCTCGTATCTTCCCTACAAGTTCTACATATGAAAAATATGCAGCTGACTTCAAAGATAACATTTACTTTAACGAACCAGGTGCGGGTGTTGCAACTGTCAGCTTGAACTATGGCCGTACAACTTATAACCACACTGCTAAGACAAGTGATGCCCAAAAGACATCTACTCAAAAAGCTTTGCTAAATAAGGAGTTCCGTCAAGCCTTGAACTTTGCGGTAGATCGCAGTTCTTATTCAGCTCAAACAAATGGTACTGATGGAGCTGCAGTAGCCATCCGTAATACATTTGCACCATATAATCTTCAAGTTGGTAAGAAAACATTTGGTGAATTGGTACAAGAAAGCTTGGCTAAGACAAATTCTTCTACTTGGGCTAAGGTTTCTCTAGCTGATTCTCAAAATGGACTCTACAATGAAGAAAAAGCGAAAGAAGTCTTTGCTAAAGCTAAATCAAGCCTACAAGCTGAAGGTGTTGAATTCCCAATCCACTTGGATGCCTTGGTTATCCAAGAATCAACAGCGGTTGTAAACCGTGTTCAATCATTGAAACAATCAATTGAAAAAGTATTGGGTTCAGATAATGTTGTTGTAGACTTGCAACAAATGACTCAAGCAGAAGCTTTACCAATTTCATTTAGTGCTCCAACAGCTAAAGAGCAAGACTGGGATATCCATACCTTGCTAGGATGGAACCCTGACTATCAAGATCCTTCTACTTTCTTGGATCAGTTCGTCCTTAAGGGAGGAAGTACTCGTCTTTACCTTGGTATTGACCAAAACACAGATGCATCAGTAGTAAGCAAACTTGGTTTAGCTGACTATGGAAAATTACTTGATGACGCAAACAGCGAGAACCAAGATGTTCAAAAACGTTATGAAAAATACGCGGTAGCACAAGCTTGGTTGACTGACAATGCTTTGACAATTCCAGTAATGGCTTCTCCTAAAGAAACAGCCGTTTCATATGTTTCAAAAGTTCTACCATTTAGCTCTTCATATTCAGTAGCCGGCCTTAAAGGTGAAAATTCAGGATACTTGAAGTACACTGAAGTTGGTGAAAAAGCAATCACCAAAGAAGAGTATGAAAAAGCTCGTGAAAAATGGTTGAAAGAAAAGACTGAGTCAAACGAGAAAGCTCAAAAAGAATTGGCAAGTCATGTGAAGTAAATAATTTTCAATAGAACTTTCTCTCCATGAGGAGAAGGTTCTTTTGGGATTTTTAAAGGAAATGATATGAAAAAATATATTTTTATGCGTGTTTTGCGGTCATTGGTTTCTATCTTCTTAGTAACAACCTTGACTTACACGATTATCTATACAATGGTTCCTCGAAAATTGATTTTCAAACAGGATACCAACTATAACAAGATTGCGACAACTGCTGATAAACGTGATAACTATGAGAATACTGTTTATGAGCGTATGGGCTATATCGAGTACTACGATACCAAAGAGTTGCAAGAAAAAGCTAGCCAGATGGATGCTTCTGTAACAGTTGAAGCTAATGAAAGCAACAAGGCTATCTATGAAAAATACATCAAACAAATCGGTCATGGTTGGACCCTGGGAGAATTTACTGAAAGTGGCCAATTCTACGCTACTCGTGAAATCCCAATTTTTGAACGTGTTTTTCACTTCTATGCTAACTTGATTGACATTGATCATACTAATAAAATTCAAGACCCTGAAAATCCAGACTTGAAACGTTACCTTCGTTTCGAAAACGATCCAGCGATCGGATGGTCATTGGTTGGTTCAGGTACCAAACACAAATATCTCTTGTACTTCAACAGTCAGTTTCCATTTGTGCATCAAAACTTTGTGAACATCAATTTAGGTGACTCTTATCCAACCTATGCTAATAGTCCTGTTTTACAGGTTATTACTCAGGGACAAGGGCAAACAAAAACGGCTCAAGTTCAGTTCCCAACAGGTAAGAAAACTTCTTCTGTAAATATTTACTCAAGAACCTACAAATCACCTAGTCAGGCTGATTCTCGTGAAGTAGCCAACTACGGAAAAGATGATCCTTATACAGCTACTGAAAGTAACTACCAATATCCTTCTATGATTGCCAGCTCTGCTGTCGTTGGATTGATCGGTTTGGTAATTTCTTATGCGATTGCCGTGCCACTTGGTTCAGCCATGGCTCGTTTCAAGAACACTTGGATCGATAGCTTCTCAACAGGGGCTTTGACCTTCTTGATGGCACTTCCAACAATCGCCCTTGTTTATATTGTTCGATTGATTGGTTCCTCAATTGGTTTACCAGATTCATTCCCTATCTTAGGGGCTGGAGATTGGCGTTCTTACGTTTTACCGGCAGTAATCCTTGGTTTGTTGGGTGCTCCTGGTACAGCTATTTGGATTCGTCGTTACATGATTGACTTGCAATCACAAGACTTTGTTCGTTTTGCTCGTGCAAAAGGTTTATCTGAAAAGGAAATTTCAAACAAACACATCTTTAAAAATGCCATGGTTCCGCTGGTTTCAGGAATTCCTGGTGCCGTTATCGGGGTTATCGGTGGTGCAACCCTTACTGAAACAGTCTTCGCATTCCCAGGTATGGGTAAAATGCTAATCGACTCTGTAAAAGCATCTAATAACTCTATGGTCGTTGGTCTTGTCTTCATCTTTACATGTATTTCTATCTTCTCACTTCTTTTGGGAGATATTTGGATGACGATTATTGACCCACGTATTAAATTGACTGAGAAAGGAGGCAAATAATGTCTACAATCGATAAAGAAAAATTTCAGTTTGTAAAACGTGACGATTTTGCCTCTGAAACTATTGATGCGCCAGCATATTCTTACTGGAAGTCAGTGTTTAGACAATTTATGAAGAAAAAATCAACTGTAGTCATGTTGGGAATCTTGGTAGCCATTATTTTGATGAGTTTCATCTACCCAATGTTTTCTAAGTTTGATTTCAATGATGTTAGCAAGGTAAACGACTTTAGTGCTCGTTATATCAAGCCAAATGCTGAGCATTGGTTCGGTACAGACAGTAACGGTAAATCACTATTTGACGGTGTCTGGTTTGGAGCTCGTAACTCTATCCTCATTTCTGTGATTGCGACAGTGATTAACTTGGTTATCGGTGTCTTTGTCGGTGGTATTTGGGGTATTTCAAAATCAGTTGACCGTGTGATGATGGAAGTTTACAACGTCATCTCAAACATCCCATCTCTTTTGATTGTTATTGTCTTGACTTACTCAATCGGAGCTGGATTCTGGAATCTGATTTTTGCTATGAGTGTGACGACATGGATTGGGATTGCCTTCATGATCCGTGTGCAAATCTTGCGTTATCGTGACTTGGAATACAACTTGGCGTCACGTACTTTGGGAACGCCAACCTTGAAGATTGTTGCCAAAAATATCATGCCTCAATTGGTATCTGTTATTGTGACAACCATGACTCAAATGCTTCCAAGCTTTATCTCATATGAAGCCTTCTTGTCATTCTTCGGTCTTGGATTACCGATTACAGTGCCAAGTTTGGGTCGTTTGATTTCAGATTATTCACAAAACGTAACAACCAATGCTTACTTGTTCTGGATTCCATTGACAACTCTTGTCTTGGTATCCTTGTCCCTTTTCGTAGTTGGTCAAAACTTAGCGGATGCTAGTGATCCACGTACACATAGATAGGAGTAGAAATGACAAAAGAAAAAAATGTAATTTTGACTGCTCGCGATATTGTCGTGGAATTTGACGTTCGTGACAAAGTATTGACAGCCATTCGCGGCGTTTCCCTTGAACTAGTTGAAGGAGAAGTGTTGGCCTTGGTAGGTGAGTCAGGATCAGGGAAATCTGTTTTGACAAAGACTTTCACAGGTATGCTTGAAGAAAATGGTCGCATTGCCCAAGGAAGTATTGACTACCGTGGTCAAGATTTGACAGCCTTATCTTCTCACAAGGATTGGGAACAAATTCGTGGTGCTAAGATTGCGACTATCTTCCAGGACCCAATGACTAGTTTGGACCCCATTAAAACAATTGGTAGTCAGATTACAGAAGTTATTGTAAAACACCAAGGAAAAACAGCTAAAGAAGCAAAAGAATTGGCCATTGACTACATGAATAAGGTTGGGATTCCAGATGCAGATAGACGTTTTGATGAATACCCATTCCAATATTCTGGAGGAATGCGTCAACGTATCGTTATTGCGATTGCCCTTGCCTGCCGACCTGATGTTTTGATCTGTGATGAGCCAACGACTGCCTTGGATGTGACCATCCAAGCACAGATTATTGATTTGCTAAAATCTTTACAAAACGAGTACCATTTCACAACAATCTTTATCACGCACGACCTTGGTGTGGTAGCAAGTATTGCGGATAAGGTAGCGGTTATGTATGCAGGAGAAATCGTTGAGTATGGAACGGTTGAGGAAGTCTTCTATGACCCTCGCCATCCATATACATGGAGTCTCTTGTCTAGCTTACCTCAGCTTGCTGATGATAAAGGGGATCTTTACTCAATCCCAGGAACACCTCCGTCACTTTATACTGACCTGAAAGGGGATGCCTTTGCCTTGCGTTCAGACTATGCAATGCAGATTGACTTCGAACAAAAAGCCCCTCAATTCTCAGTATCAGAGACACATTGGGCTAAAACTTGGCTACTTCATGAGGATGCTCCAAAAGTAGAAAAACCAGCTGTGATTGCAAATCTCCATGATAAGATTCGTGAAAAAATGGGATTTGCCCATCTGGCTGACTAGGAGGAAGGAAATGTCTGAAAAATTAGTAGAAATCAAAGATTTAGAAATTTCCTTCGGTGAAGGAAGTAAGAAGTTTGTCGCGGTTAAAAATGCTAACTTCTTTATCAACAAGGGAGAAACGTTCTCGCTTGTTGGTGAGTCAGGTAGTGGGAAAACAACTATTGGTCGTGCCATCATTGGTCTAAATGATACAAGTAATGGTGATATCATTTTTGATGGTCAAAAGATTAATGGTAAGAAATCGCGTGAACAAGCCGCGGAATTGATTCGTCGTATCCAGATGATTTTCCAAGACCCTGCCGCAAGTTTGAATGAACGTGCGACTGTTGATTATATTATTTCTGAAGGTCTTTACAATCATCATCTGTTCAAAGATGAAGAAGAACGTAAAGAGAAAGTTAAAAATATTATCCGTGAAGTGGGACTTCTTGCTGAGCATTTGACTCGTTACCCTCATGAATTCTCAGGTGGTCAACGTCAACGTATCGGTATTGCTCGCGCCTTGGTCATGCAACCAGACTTTGTTATTGCGGATGAGCCAATTTCAGCCTTGGACGTTTCTGTGCGTGCCCAAGTCTTGAACTTGCTCAAAAAATTCCAAAAAGAACTTGGTTTGACCTATCTCTTCATCGCCCATGACTTGTCGGTCGTGCGCTTTATTTCAGATCGTATCGCGGTTATTTATAAGGGTGTTATTGTAGAGGTTGCTGAAACAGAAGAATTGTTTAACAATCCAATTCACCCATATACTCAAGCCTTGCTTTCAGCGGTACCAATCCCAGATCCAATCTTGGAACGTAAGAAGGTCTTGAAGGTTTACGACCCAAGTCAACACGACTATGAGACTGATAAACCTTCTATGGTTGAAATCCGTCCAGGTCATTATGTTTGGGCTAACCAAGCCGAATTGGCGCGTTATCAACAAGGATTAAACTAATATTGGTTTTATAATTTCCATGTCAACTTTTATGGAAATTATAAACCTTTTTTGTTGGACTGATTTGAAAAACTTTGAAAGAATTTTCGAAAGAAATAGAATTCTTAGAAAATCATTGAATTATAGTGAGATGAAATAAAATCTGAACAACTTTATTAGGAAAGTCAAATCAATTTCTAGAAAAGTTTTAGAAGTCGCGACGTATTACTCTAGCTTCAATCTACTATAGTCTAATACTCTTCGAAAATCTCTTCAAACCACGTCAGCTCTATCTGCGGCTAGATTCCTAGTTTGCTTTTTGATTTTCATTGAGTATAATATCTACAATGTAAAAAACTCTAGCTATCAGTTCATTGATAGTTAGAGTTTTTTCTATTCATATGATTTAAGGAGATTAAATAAGGCTTCTACTTCTGATGACGGTGTAGCTGATTTAAGGTAAGCGTAATAAACTGTAAAAGTTATCTTATCCTTCGGTATAAGCGGAATTTTTATTAAATCATCATCTTCATCAGAAAGTGCGATATCAGCCAGTAAACTAAGGCCAATCCCTTTCTTTAAAAGTTCTTTAAGGATGGCAATGTCATCAGTCTTAAAGAATATTTCTGCCTTGTTTTGATACTTTTGATTAAGCGTTTCAAAAGCTTTCAGGTGAACAAAGTGTTCGTCTAAGAGTATAAAGGATTGATCTGTTAATTCTTCAAAAGCGAGGGAAGGAGCAGTGGCAAAAGGATGGTTCTTAGATAAAACGACATACAGTTCTTTATGAAATAGCTCGTGTGACTCTATTGAAGGATAGTTGAGAGGTTCAATCAAACCGAGTAGGCTTGCATCAAGGTCTCCTTTGATGAGAAGGTTTAATAACTCCACGGAGCCACCGCGGATAGGGCGTATCTTTTTTAAAAAATCGAATTTATCTTTTTCGTTTAAGGCAGCAAAGAGATACTGAATGATAATAGGAGGGAATCCTACAGTAGAGTATTGTGCCAAGGAGCGATTAATTTCTTTGTGAGTAGAAATGACCTCAGGTAAAATCAGTTCTGTATGCTTTAGAAGGATTTGTCCTTGAGGAGTTAGCTTGAAGGAACGATGCGAGGGGTCATGGTGAATCAATTTGCAGTTAAAGGATTCCTCTAAGCGCTTGATAGCATAAGAAATAGATGGTTGGCTGACTTTATGTTGTTTTGCTACTTCCGTATAGGATTGAAGCTGGCAGAGGTCATAAAAATATTGTAGATCTTTTAAATTCATATGGGCTCACTTTCATTAGTTGGAGAAGGAAAATAAGTGGAAAACAGCAGATAAATAATTTTTATCCGTATCCTACAATTTGACTATACGAGTATTCACCAGTTAAAATGTAAGTGAGTCAGGGATCTCAAAGATTATCTAAGATACTCTCAAAAATGACCAACATCTTTTCTCGTTTATCAATAGGGAGCTGTTTAATCTTCATGTTGATTCTTTTGAGTGAAAGATTGTCACTCTTATCAGAGGTTGATTCAAGGCTATCAAAATTGAAAAATTCCTCTGGGGTCATTTCTAGGGCGTCAATCACTTTTTCAAGACTGTGAATGGTCAGATTCACATTTTGGTTTTCAAGTTGATTGATATACTTAAGCCCGAGTCCTGCTTGTTCCGAAAGTTCTTCCTGGCTCATTTTATTCTGAGTTCGAAAATATTTCACTTTTTGGGAAATATATTGTTGTAAATAGTTTTTAGTTGTCATATAAATAGAATACAAGTTTTATATGACAAAAAAACACCTTAAAAAATACAAAGTGTTACATAACATACTTATGTGATATTTATTTTAATTAGGATTGTCAATTTGTATGATTGGTTTATTTTACTCGAAACTTTTAGTAAAGAGTGATCATCGAGAGTTTGATGAGTTCAGAAATTTATAAAATATAACAACTTAAAGTATTATCAATAATAGTGTTTTGAGTATAAAAGAGCCTATTAGAAATTGTTCTCGTAGACTCATTATAACATATGCGTATACAATTGTATGATTTAAACAACAACGTTTTACGAACAATTCGTTTCATGTGATATAATATAAATAAAAAGGAGGTTGCACTATGACTGCACATGATATTTTAAACAATCCTTTCCTCAATAAAGGTACTGCCTTTACCTTAGAGGAGCGAAAGGAACTAGGCCTTATTGGATTACTGCCACCGTATGTTCAAACGATTGAAGAACAAGCGGCGCAAACTTATGCACAAATGCAAACAAAAGCCAATGATTTGGAAAAACGTCTTTTCCTAATGGAAATTTTTAATACCAATAGGACTCTTTTCTATTACCTCTTTTCTCAACATTTGGAGGAATTCAATCCAATTGTATACGATCCAACCATTGCAGATACCATTGAAGGCTATAGTGACCTCTTTGTAGATCCCCAATATGCGGGCTATCTTGATATCAATCATCCTGAAAATATTGAAGCTACTTTGAAAAACGCTGCCGGGGATCGCGAGATTCGTCTCATTGTTGTAACAGATGCAGAAGGAATCCTTGGAATTGGCGACTGGGGAACAAATGGTGTCGATATTTCTGTTGGGAAATTGATGGTCTATACGGGTGCTGCTGGAATCGATCCTTCGACGGTCCTTCCTTTAGTCATTGATGCAGGGACTAACCGTGAAGAACTTCGTAACAATCCTAATTACTTAGGAAATCGTCACGAACGGGTCCGCGGAGATCGTTACTACGACTTCATTGACCAATTTGTTCAAACAGCAGAACGTCTCTTTCCTAAATTCTACCTTCACTGGGAAGACTTCGGCCGCTTGAATGCTGCCAATATTCTTGAAAAATACCGGAAACAAATTCCGACCTTTAATGATGATATTCAAGGTACAGGAATTGTTACCCTGGGTGCTATCTTTGGTTCGCTGGATATTAGTGGTGAAAAATTAACAGATCAAGTTTATCTCTGCTATGGTGGTGGTACTGCGGGTGCAGGAATTGCCTCTCGTGTTCTTCGTGAAATGGTAAGTGAAGGTCTTTCTGAAGAAGAAGCCTATAAACGTTTCTTTATGGTTGATAAACAAGGTCTTCTCTTTGATGACATGGATGACTTGACACCAGAGCAAAAACCATTTGCTAAGAAACGTGCTGACTTTAGTAACGCAGATAAGTTGACTGACCTGCTTGAAGTAGTGAAGACTGTGAAGCCAACCATTCTTGTAGGAACTTCAACTCAACCTAATACCTTCACTAAAGAAATAGTAGAAGCTATGTGTGAAAACATAGAACGTCCAATGATCTTCCCTTTGTCAAATCCAACTAAATTGGCAGAAGCTAGTGCCAAAGATTTGATTGAATGGTCAGATGGTAAAGCTTTTGTCGCAACAGGAATTCCTGCTGATACGGTTTCTTATAAAGGTGTAGACTATGTGATTGGTCAAGCAAATAATGCCCTGATTTACCCAGGTCTTGGTCTAGGTATGCTGGCTTCTGAAGCAAGTCTTTTGACTGATGAAATGATTGGAGCAGCGGCGCATTCATTGAGTGGTATTGTCAATCCAGGCCAACCAGGAGCTCCTGTCTTGCCACCATTCAAGTATGTAGCAGATGTTTCTATTAAAGTAGCAGAAGCAGTCGCTAAAAAAGCACAAGAGCAAGGTCTTGCACGCGCTAAGGAAACAGATATGGCCAAAGCAGTTCGTGATTTGAAGTGGTATCCAGAGTATAAATAATTCATTTCTGCTGCTATCCTTCTATAGTGGCAGATTTGTATGGCCTGTGGACTTAAGTAATTTAGAAAGGACACCTATGTCACTCTTTTTAACCTCGATTACGAGTATCATTCCGATTATTGCTATTATTGTTTTGGGGTATATTCTTCAGGTGAGGGGATGGTTTGGAGATAGTTTTGGATCCAATCTATCTCGTTTGATCATGAATGTAGCCTTGCCAGCGTCAATCTTTGTGTCGGTGATGAAATACCTAACGCTAGATAAACTAATCAGTCTTTCTGGAGGACTCTTTTATACTTTTGTAGCATTTAAATTGGGCTATATCGTAGCTTATATTGCGGTTAGGCTTTTCAAGGTTCGTCCAGGACGGCGAGGAACCATGATTAATACCTTTGTGAATGCCAATACTATTTTTATCGGTTTACCATTAAACGTTGCTCTTTTTGGTAATCAGGCTCTTCCATATTTCTTGATTTACTATATCACTAACACGATTTCTACCTGGACATTAGGCGTGTATGTAATAACGAGCGATAGTAAATCGGGTCAAAGTAAGAAGAAAACTAAATTTGACTGGAAGAAATTGCTTCCAGCTCCGCTTGTAGGTTTTCTTGTCGCTCTACTATTTTTGATTCTCCGAATCTCCATTCCAGATTTCGCAACAAATACCTTAACTTATGTTGGAAATATCGTCACTCCCTTATCTCTGATTTATATTGGTATCGTTCTTGCAAAGGCAGGCTTGAATACTATTACTTTTGATAAAGATACAATTGTCACTTTAGTTGGACGCTTTATCCTAGCTCCTCTGATTATGTTTCTTGTATTGAAGTTCTCTGCACCAAATATGGCGACAGTAGAATTTAAGACCTTTATGATTCAGTCCGCTACACCAGCTCTAGCTGTCCTCCCAATCCTTGCTAATCAGGGAAAAGGAGATGTGGAATTTTCTACGAATGTGGTGACTCTAAGCACGGTTCTATTTATCGTTGTTATTCCAATATTACAAATTTTATTAGGATAAGAGGAAGAGCTTGTGAGAACAATTTTGAATTGCATGAAAAAATGGCAGACACTCATCAAGATTACCTTATTTTTATCTATTGTTAGTTTAGTTATTGTAGAGATAATCAGACTTTTTAAGACAATTTCGTTTGATAAGATTGGAGAAATCTTGGGGGAACTCTCTCCAATAAAAGTCATTGGTTTAGCTTTGCTCGGTTCTATGGCTGTTGCGCCAATGATGCTCTATGATAGAATCCTAAATAAAGAACTTAATCAGAAACAAAAATTATCTTACTTACTAGAAACAAGTTGGACTATAAATAGCTTGAATAATATGATTGGCTTTGCCGGTTTGGTGGATGTTGGTTTACGCTATTCTTTCTATGGAGATGAAGAACGCTCTGAAAAAAGTATGCAAGGAATTTCTCGTGTCATCCCTTATTTTATGAGTGGTTTCTCACTGTTTGCACTGATAAGTTTAATTTTCACAGTTATATTTCCTATTTCAATGGGGATTAAACAATATTGGCCAGCTCTTTTGGGAGCTTGTCTCTATCTTCCAATTATTTTATTTGTTTCAAATAGAAAAAAATGGGTCTATTTTGGTCAATTGAGTGGAAGGGCAATTTTATCTTTAGTGTTAACTTCTGCCCTTGATTGGGCTAGTGTATTAAGTTTTTTCCTTTTGGTTGGCTATGTTTTAGGCTATAATTTACCAATTTATGATGTAATCCCCCTCTTTATGATTGCTATTACAATTGGGATTATATCGATGATTCCTGGTAGTCTAGGTAGTTTCGATTTAATTATGGTATCTGGTTTAGTTGGCCTTGGTATTGATAAAGATCAGGCGCTAAGTTGGTTACTAGTATTTCGTTTATTCTATTATATTCTTCCTTTCTGTTTAGGAGTTGTTTTATTCTTAAAAAATATGGGTGGCCGACTTAATGAGAAATATTTGGGAATTCCCCAAAAGGTTATTGGATCACTATCCACTATAGTATTGGTTTGGGGGTTGCGACTGTTTGCTTTCTTCCTAGTGGTGTCAGCTATAGTTCCTCAAGAATTAGGACATCTTCCTTTGTTTAAAGAACTTTCACCTAGCACTGGACAGTTTGTTTTTCAACTTCCTAGTATCATTCTCGGTGTTCACTTCTTCCTTCTTGCAAGACTAGTGAAACGACGTTTAAAATTTACATTACCATTAGCTACTGTACTAGGTCTAGTAAGCCTTGTTTATTTGAATATTGGTAGTCTTTCATTAGCAAGTAGTTTTTTTCTAATCATTATTTTGTCTATCATATGGTGGATTAGAAATACATTTGTTCGCAGTCATTATATTTATGCTTGGGAAGATTGTTGTAAGGATATATCGTATATTGGTGGAAGTTTCTTCTTGACCCTTGTTTTGTTAGGACATTTGAACCCTCATCATGTATTTGAAGTTAAACATCTTCCTCATTTGATTACACACTGGATTCATCTTTTTGGCTCGTCTCTGATATTGGTGATTTCGTATGTTTTGGTACTCCGTGAGAGCAATCAAACCAAAGAGAATTTTGGAGAAGTTTTCGATAAGCAACGTTATCAAGACTTTATTGCAACAATACCAAATATAAATTTAGATGCTACCCTGGCTTATTTAGATGACAAATACCTTTATTGGTACCAAGAGGATGGTCAAGACAAGGTTGTTTTCCAATTTGCAATTGAAAATAATAAATGTGTCGTTATGTCGGATCCACTGGCACAGTCAGGATACTTAGAAAAAGGCGTATCTAAGTTTTTAGAGGACGCGGAGGACACAAATGTCTCTGTTATTTTCTACGAAATTAATCAAGAAACCACCCTATTACTTCATGAATATGGGTACGACTTTATGAAATTTGGGGAGACTGCTCAGGTATTACTGGATAGATTTACAACCGAAGGAAAACAAGGAAAGAAATTTAGAACCGTTGTTAATCGATTAGAAAGCAAGGGGTATCAATTCCAAGTATTACAACCACCTTTTGATAAGAAGTTGCTTAACACCCTTAAAGAAATATCGGATAATTGGCTAGATGGTCGTCAAGAAAAAGGGTTTTCACTTGGATTTTTTGATGAGAAGTACATTCAATTAGCACCAATAGCTCTTGTAAGGGATAAGGAAGATAGGGTTCAGGCTTTTGTTACCTTTTTAGCTTGTAATGGTCCTGAAGAAGCTAGCATCGATTTGATGCGCTACCACTTAAGGACAGCACCTAATGGTATTATGGATTATCTCTTTGTGAAATTATTACTTCATTTTAAAGAAGAAAGAGTTCGTTTATTTGAATTAGGCATGGCGCCGTTGTCAAATGTAGGAACTGAGAAACATAGCTTTCTACAAGAAAAAGTAGCCTATCTCATCTATGCCTTCACTAATCGATTCTATTCATTTAGTGGTCTTAGACAGTATAAACAAAAGTTTAATCCTATCTGGACACCTAGATATGTTGCCTATCCTCGGGATACTTGGCTTGTTTTGGATATGTTAGCAATCTACAGAGTTGATAACCGAAAAGTAAAGAGATTGTCGTATTGACTATTGGTTTTAAACAGTATAAAATAACTGTCGATTTTTTGTCCGACTGCCAAGAGTCAGTTTAATACTATACTAAAATCAAAACGCATTATATAATAGTGATATGGAATCAACCAAAGAAGAAATACAAGCCATCAAAACACTTTTAAAAGACTCTAGTACAACTAAATACCAAAAAAGTCTTCAAATCGTTCTATTTTGTCTAATGGGCAAATCTTTGAAATTATCCTAAAAGAATTGAAAGAATTATGAAAGAATTTTCGAAAAATTTTAAAATATTCTGAAATATTCTTGACAGCTAATGAAAAAGGTGGTAAGATAGAAAACATCAAAAAAGAAAGCAGAAAAAGAAATGAATAAGAAACAAGCTGTAACAATGAATCAAAACTTTTACTTTAGCTACTTTAGATAGTGTTTGTAGACATGTCACCGTGGATGCAAACAGTTCAAGCAATTTGTTTGTATCTATGTGGCTAAGATTTTTGATTGTGGTCCATATAGATGAATATCTAAATGGACTAGCTAAGTTGTAACTTGTTAGATTATTTCAAGCATCCGTTTAGGTATTATCTAGGCGGTTTTTTGTTTTATACTCTTCGAAAATCTCTTCAAACCACGTCAACGTCGCCTTGCCGTACTCAAGTACAGCCTGCGGCTAGTTTCCTAGTTTGCTCTTTGATTTTCATTGAGTATTATCTTTTCTGAGAAGGAGTTTCATTATGAAAGTTGTTCGAAAATTGCTAGCACCCCTCTTGGTAGTGGGGATCCTCTTAACCTCTCTGATCAGTTTGCATCAGTTGAAGGCAGATAAGAAAAAAGATGTGTTTCGTATCGGTATTTCGCAGTTTATTACTCATCAATCTTTGGACGCTACTAGAGAAGGTTTTGTGGATGAGTTGGCCAAGCAAGGCTATATTGAGGGGAAAAATATCGAGATTGATTTGCAAAATGCACAGGGTGAGCAAAGAAATCTAAAAACCATTTCCCAGCAACTAGCAGAATCTAGTGATGTCGTTCTAGCCATCGCAACACCTTCTGCCCAGAGCTTGGCCAATACAACACAAACGACACCTGTTATCTTTTCAGCGGTAACAGATCCTGTCAGTGCCAAGCTAGTTGAGTCAAGAGAACATCCTGGGGGCAATGTAACTGGGACAAGCGATCAGTCATCAGATGCCATTTCAACCCAAATCAATTTGATAAAGAAAGTGTTGCCAAAAGCTAAAACAATTGGAATCCTCTATACTCAGAGCGAGCCCAATTCAGTTGTCCAAAAGGATGAAGCTAAGCGTCTTCTGGAAGAAAAAGGCTTTACTGTTGTTGAAAAAACAATCTTGGACAGTAACAACGTCAAGGCTGCAGCAGAAAGCTTGATGGCAGAGGTGGATATGGTTTTTGTCCCAACGGATAATATCATTTCGTCAACCATGGAAACAGTTAAGCAGGTTTCTATTAAACACAAGGTTCCAGTATTCGGTGGTTCAACAGAAATGATTGCTGTTGGTGGCTTGTATAACTACGGAACCAATTATGAAGAATTGGGACGTCAGACAGCAAGAATGCTGGTTCGTGTCTTAAAAGGTGAGAAGCCAGAAAATATAGCAGTTGAGTTGCCTGAAAAGCTGGAATTGCACACAAATCAAGAAATGGCAGATGCACTAGGAATTGATATTAGTAAGTTAGAAGGAAAGGAATAAGGAGGTTTAAGATGAATTTTGTGTTATCTAGTTTATCAGAAGGTTTGTTGTGGTCTATTATGGCGATTGGGGTCTACTTGACTTTCCGTATTTTGGATATTGCGGATATGACTGCTGAAGGAGCCTTTCCACTGGGGGCGGCTGTCGTCGTATCTCAGATACAGTCAGGGACAAATCCTTGGATTGCGACCTTACTTGCTTTGCTGGCAGGTATGGTAGCAGGTCTTGTATCAGGAATGCTTCATACCAAGATGAAAATTCCAGCTCTCTTGACAGGGATTGTGACCTTGACAGGGCTTTATTCGATCAATATTAAAATCATGGGAAGTGTGCCCAATCTTTCCTTGGGAGATTCTTCAACTGTCTTTAAACAGTTGGCTAGCTTGGGACTGACAACTGAAGAAGCTGTTTTCACGCTCAGCTTGGTTTGTCTCTTACTTGTTTGTTTGGTCTTGACTCTTTTGATGAAAACAGAGATTGGCTTGGTCTTGCGTTCGACTGGTGACAATATTCCGATGAGTGAGGCAAATGGGGTCAATGTAGACACCATGAAGATTGTTGGTTACATGATTTCAAACGGCTTGATTGCCCTATGTGGTTCCTTGTTTGCCCAAAATGATGGATTTTCGGATGTGACTTCTGGGACAGGAACCATCGTTGTTGGTTTGAGTGCAGTCATTATTGCGGAAGTCTTGATACACGACTTGACCATTGGAGGCCGCTTGTTATCTATCGGAATCGGTGCTATTGTTTACCGTTTGATTATTTTAAATATCTATGAAATTCCAAATCTAGATCAAAATCTGGTTCGTCTCTTTAATGCAATCTTGTTAGCCTTAGTTTTATTTGCACCAGAATTGCAAAAGCGATTAAAGATTCGTGGTCTGAAATTGAGAAATGAATAGGAGGAGAAAGTTATGGCAAGTTTGTTAACACTTGAAAATATTCACAAAACATTTGAAGCAGGGACGGTCAATGAGAACCATGTCCTCAAAGGATTAGACTTAGAGGTTGAAGAGGGAGATTTTATCTCTGTGATTGGTGGAAATGGAGCAGGGAAATCCACTTTGATGAATATCTTGGCCGGCAATCTATCTGTGGATGAAGGGGACCTTTTATTGGCAGGGAAATCCATTAAAAATCTGAGTGTCAGAAAGAGAGCCAAGGATATCGCCCGTGTTTTTCAAGATCCTAAGATGGGGACAGCTTCTCGTTTGACGATTGAGGAGAATATGGCTATTGCCTTGAGACGCGGGCAGAAGAGAGGGCTTGGTTGGGGCGTGAAGGAGAAGGATAGAATCCAGTTCCAAGAGGCCTTGAAGGAGTTGAATATTGGTCTTGAAAACCGCTTGAAAGTGGATACTCAATACCTCTCAGGAGGACAAAGACAGGCCTTGACCCTAGTCATGGCAGCTCTGGTGAAACCCAAACTTTTGCTTTTGGATGAACATACTGCGGCACTTGATCCAAAAACCAGTCAAATGGTGATGGACTTGACGCAAAAGATTGTGGAACACCATCAGTTGACGACTTTGATGATTACCCACGATATGAACCATGCTATTGAGTACGGAAATCGTCTCATTATGCTCTATCAAGGCAAGATAGTGGTGGATGTCAAGGGAGAGGAGAAAAAGCATCTGACGGTTGAAGACCTCATGCATCTCTTCCAGAAAAATAGTGGCCAAAGTTTGGTCAGTGATGAATTGGTTTTGGGATAAAGAAAAAGGCTGAGATCCAGTGTCTCAGTCTTTTATTAGTACAAATGGATAGGCAGAAATATGAAATTGATACTCTTCTAAAATCTCTTCAAACCGTGTCAGCTCTATCTGCAACCTCAAAACAGTGTTTTGAGCAGCCTACGGCTAGCTTCCTAGTTTGCTCTTTGATTTTCATTGAGTATAAATTCAGTAAGGAGCCCTCTTTTGCAGAAAAGCAGGGTTCTTTTTGCTGTCTATTCCATCTCTGAAAGTGTAGAACAAACTAGTCAGTTCGCCTTCTTTGTGTTATAATGAAAGAGACTCAAAAAGAAACAGGAGAAATATGATGGATTTACTATTAGCAATTGTATTGATTGTGCTAGCTTTTCTAGGAGGAGCTCTTGGAGGAATGTACTTGGTTCGTAAGCAAATTGAAAAAGAATTTGCTGACAACCCACGTTTGAATGCTGAAGCAGTTCGTACTCTTTTGAGTGCAAATGGTCAAAAACCAAGCGAAGCCAAGGTACAACAAGTTTACCACCAAATCATCCGCCAACAAAAGGCAGCCCTTGCTAACAATAAAAAGAAAAAATAAATAAGGAAAAGTCTGGGATGAAAGTTCCAGACTTCTCACTATGTTGGCTAAGGGTTTAGGGATGAGACTTTTTCCTTGCATTCTATTGATATTTGATTATGATTAAGAGAGATAGTTGTTGATTAGGCTGTCATTATTCAGTTCATAAGGAACGGTAATCATAATGAACTATCAATCAGAAAAAAGACTAGAAAGAAGACTGTATGGATAATCGACCAATTGGTTTTTTGGATTCGGGTGTCGGGGGCTTGACCGTTGTGCGCGAGCTCATGCGCCAGCTTCCCCATGAAGAAATCGTCTATATTGGAGATTCGGCACGGGCGCCCTATGGTCCCCGTCCTGCTGAGCAAATTCGTGAATATACTTGGCAGTTGGTCAACTTTCTCTTGACCAAGGATGTTAAGATGATTGTCATTGCTTGTAACACTGCGACTGCGGTCGTCTGGGAAGAAATCAAGGCTCAACTAGATATACCAGTCCTGGGTGTGATTTTGCCAGGAGCTTCGGCAGCTATCAAGTCCAGTCCAGGTGGGAAAATCGGAGTGATTGGAACACCCATGACGGTACAATCAGACATATACCGTCAGAAAATTCATGATCTGGATCCGGACTTACAGGTGGAGAGTTTGGCCTGTCCCAAGTTTGCTCCCTTGGTTGAGTCGGGGGCCCTGTCGACCAGTGTCACCAAGAAAGTGGTCTATGAAACCCTGCGTCCCTTGGTTGGGAAGGTGGATAGCCTGATTTTGGGTTGTACCCATTATCCGCTTCTCAGACCTATTATTCAAAATGTTATGGGGCCCAAGGTTCAACTTATCGATAGTGGGGCAGAGTGTGTACGGGACATCTCAGTCTTACTTAATTATTTTGAAATCAATCGTGGTCGCGATGCTGGACCACTCCATCACCGTTTTTACACAACAGCCAGCAGCCAAAGTTTTGCACAAATTGGTGAAGAATGGCTGGAAAAAGAAATTCATGTGGAGCATGTAGAATTATGACAAATAAAATTTATGAATACAAGGATGACCAGGACTGGTATGTTGGAAACTATAGTATTTTTGGTGGTGTCCGGACTTTGAATGGTGATGACTTGGATTTTCCTCTATTTGAGTTTGCCCAAAGATTTCGAAATGAGGAACAAGGTTTTCCTATTTCTGTGATTGTTTTACGCTATGGTTCTCTCTACCGTTTAATGTCTTTTGTGGTAGATATCCTCAACCAAGAAGCAGGACGTAACTTGGAAGTTATTCAACGTCAGGGGGCTTTGCTCCTGGTTGAAAATGGGCAACTCCTACATGTAGAATTGCCTAAAGAAGGTGTTGATGTAGAAGCCTTCTTTGAGACAAACAAGGTCAGAGAAACCTTATTGATTGCGACTCGTAACGAGGGCAAGACCAAGGAATTCCGAGCTATCTTTGACAAGCTAGGCTACGATGTGGAAAATCTCAATGACTACCCTGACTTGCCTGAAGTAGCAGAAACAGGTATGACCTTTGAAGAAAATGCCCGCCTCAAGGCAGAAACCATTTCCCAATTAACGGGCAAGATGGTTCTGGCAGATGATTCTGGACTTAAAGTTGATGTCCTTGGTGGCTTGCCAGGTGTCTGGTCAGCTCGTTTCGCAGGAGTGGGAGCTACTGACCGTGAAAACAATGCCAAACTCTTGCACGAATTGGCCATGGTCTTTGAACTCAAGGACCGCTCGGCTCAATTCCATACAACCCTAGTCGTAGCCAGTCCCAACAAGGAAAGCTTGGTTGTTGAAGCAGACTGGCCTGGCTATATTAACTTTGAACCCAAGGGTGAAAATGGCTTCGGCTATGACCCTCTCTTCCTTGTGGGAGAGACAGGCAAGTCCTCAGCTGAATTAACTCTTGAAGAAAAAAATAGTCAATCTCACCGTGCCTTAGCCGTTAAGAAACTTTTGGAGGTATTTCCATCATGGCAAAGCAAACCATCATTGTAATGAGCGATTCTCATGGCGATAGCTTGATTGTGGAAGAAGTCCGTGATCGCTATGTGGGCAAAGTTGATGCTGTTTTTCATAACGGCGATTCTGAACTGCGTCCGGATTCTCCCCTTTGGGAGGGCATCCGCGTTGTTAAAGGGAATATGGACTTCTATGCAGGCTACCCAGAACGTTTGGTGACTGAGCTTGGTTCGACCAAGATTATCCAAACTCATGGTCATTTGTTTGACATCAATTTCAACTTTCAAAAGTTGGACTACTGGGCTCAGGAAGAAGAGGCCGATATCTGCCTCTATGGTCACTTGCATGTGCCAAGCGCTTGGATGGAAGGTAAGACCCTCTTTCTAAATCCAGGTTCCATCAGTCAACCACGTGGGACCATCAGAGAATGTCTCTATGCTCGTGTGGAGATTGATGACAGTTATTTCAAAGTGGACTTTTTGACACGAGACCACGAGGTGTATCCGGGCTTGTCCAAGGAGTTTAGCCGATGATTGCCAAGGAGTTTGAGACTTTCTTGTTGGGGCAAGAAGAAACTTTTTTGACTCCTGCTGAAAATCTGGCCGTGTTGATTGATACCCACAATGCAGATCACGCGACCCTCTTGCTTAGTCAGATGACCTATACCCGTGTTCCTGTTGTGACAGATGAAAAACACTTTGTTGGGACGATTGGGCTCAGAGATATTATGGCTTATCAGATGGAGCATGATTTGAGTCAAGAAATCATGGCGGATACGGACATTGTTCATATGACCAAAACGGACGTAGCGGTCGTCTCGCCTGATTTTACCATTACGGAGGTCTTGCACAAGCTGGTAGATGAGTCCTTCTTGCCGGTTGTGGATGCGTCAGGAATTTTCCAAGGGATTATTACGCGCAAGTCTATCCTCAAGGCAGTCAATGCCCTCTTGCATGACTTTAGTAAGGAATATGAGATTCGATGCAAATGAAAGACAGGATTTCAGCCTTTTTAGAGGAAAAGCAGGGTCTGTCTGCCAATTCCAAGCAGTCCTATAAGTATGATTTGGAGCAATTTTTAGACATTGTGGGCGAGCGGATTTCGGAGACCAGTCTCAAGATTTACCAAGCCCAGCTAGCCAATCTAAAAATCAGCGCCCAGAAGCGAAAGACTTCGGCCTGTAATCAATTTCTCTACTTTCTCTATCAAAAAGGAGAAGTGGATAGCTTTTATCGTTTGGAATTAGTCAAACAAGCTGAAAAGAAGACCGTAAAACCCGAACTGTTAAACCTAGCCTCTTTTTGGCAGGAAAGTGATTATCCAGAGGGACGCTTGCTAGCGCTCTTAATCCTAGAAATGGGACTCTTGCCAAGTGAGATTTTAGCTCTCAAGGTTGCGGATATCAATCTGGATTTTCAGGTGTTGCGAATCAAGAAGGCTTCCCAACAGAGGATTATCACCATTCCCACGACCTTGCTTTCAGAATTGGAGCCCTTGATGGGCCAGACCTATCTTTTTGAAAGGGCAGGGAAAGCCTATTCTCGTCAGTGGGCCTTTCGTCAGTTAGAAGCTTTTGTCAAGGAGAAAGGTTTTCCAGCACTATCAGCCCAAGCCCTACGGGAACAGTTCATTCTAAGACAAATAGAAAAGAAGGTCGATTTGTACGAAATTGCAAAAAAATTAGGATTAAAAACAGTTCTGACCATAGAAAAATATAGATAATGGATATTAAACTAAAAGATTTTGAAGGGCCTCTGGACTTGCTCTTGCACCTTGTTTCTAAGTACCAGATGGATATCTACGATGTGCCTATTACGGAAGTCATCGAACAGTACCTAGCCTATGTCTCAACCCTGCAGGCCATGCGTCTGGAAGTGACGGGGGAGTACATGGTTATGGCTAGTCAGCTCATGCTGATCAAGAGCCGCAAACTCCTTCCAAAGGTAGCAGAAGTGACCGACTTGGAGGATAACCTAGAGCAGGATCTTCTCTCTCAAATCGAAGAATACCGCAAGTTCAAGCTCTTGGGGGAGCATTTGGAAGCCAAGCACCAAGATCGGGCCCAGTACTATTCCAAAGCACCGACAGAATTGATTTACGAAGATGCCGAGCTTGTGCATGACAAGACGACCATTGACCTCTTTTTGGCTTTTTCAAATATCCTAGCCAAGAAAAAAGAGGAGTTTGCACAGAATCACACGACTATCTTGCGGGATGAGTATAAGATTGAGGATATGATGGTCATCGTGAAAGAGTCCATGACTGGACGAGATCAATTGCGCTTGCAGGATTTGTTTAAGGAAGCCCAGAATGTCCAAGAGGTCATCACCCTCTTTTTGGCAACCCTAGAGTTAATCAAAACCCAGGAGCTGATTCTTGTGCAAGAGGAGAGTTTCGGAGATATTTATCTCATGGAAAAGAAGGAAGAAAGTCAAGTGGCCCAAAGCTAGACTTGATAGAGAGGAAAGATGAGTACTTTAGCAAAAATAGAAGCGCTCTTGTTTGTAGCGGGTGAAGATGGGATTAGAGTCCGCCAGTTAGCTGAACTCCTCTCTCTGCCACCGACAGGCATCCAACAGAGTTTAGAAAAATTAGCTCAGAAGTATGAAAAGGACCCAGATTCCAGTTTGGCTCTGATTGAGACAGGGGGCGCTTATAGATTGGTGACCAAACCTCAATTTGCAGAGATTTTGAAGGAATACTCTAAGGCACCTATCAACCAGAGTTTATCTCGGGCTGCCCTTGAGACCTTGTCCATCATTGCCTACAAGCAGCCCATCACACGGATAGAGATTGATGCCATCCGTGGGGTCAACTCGAGTGGAGCCTTGGCAAAGTTGCAGGCTTTTGACTTGATTAAAGAAGACGGGAAAAAAGAAGTGTTGGGTCGTCCCAACCTCTATGTGACTACAGATTATTTCCTAGATTACATGGGGATAAACCATTTAGAAGAATTACCAGTGATTGATGAGCTTGAGATTCAAGCCCAAGAAAGCCAATTATTTGGTGAAAGGATAGAAGAAGATGAGAATCAATAAGTATATTGCCCACGCAGGTGTGGCCAGTAGGAGAAAAGCAGAAGAGCTGATCAAGCAAGGTTTGGTGACGGTTAACGGCCAAGTGGTACGTGAACTAGCAACGACCATCAAGTCAGGCGACAAGGTCGAAGTTGAAGGCCAGCCTATCTACAACGAAGAAAAGGTTTACTATCTGCTTAACAAACCACGCGGTGTCATTTCCAGTGTGACAGATGACAAGGGGCGTAAGACTGTTGTCGACCTCTTGCCTAACGTGAAGGAGCGCATCTACCCTGTAGGTCGTTTGGATTGGGATACATCAGGAGTTTTGATTTTGACTAATGATGGGGATTTTACGGATGAGATGATTCACCCTCGTAATGAGATTGACAAGGTTTATGTCGCGCGTGTTAAAGGTGTGGCCAATAAGGATAATCTCCGCCCCTTAACCCGTGGACTTGAGATTGATGGCAAGAAAACCAAGCCGGCTGTCTATGAGATTCTCAAAGTGGACCCAGTTAAAAACCGCTCTGTGGTGCAGTTGACCATCCATGAAGGGCGTAACCACCAGGTTAAAAAGATGTTTGAAGCTGTCGGTCTCCAAGTGGACAAGTTGTCACGGACTCGTTTCGGACACCTAGACTTGACAGGTCTTCGTCCGGGAGAATCCCGCCGTCTTAATAAAAAAGAAATCAGCCAACTACACACCATGGCTGTAACCAAGAAATAATGAAACGAATTTTAATCGCGCCTGTGCGCTTTTACCAACGTTTTATCTCACCAGCCTTTCCACCCTCTTGTCGCTTTGAGCCTACCTGTTCAAACTATATGATTCAGGCTATTGAAAAACATGGCTTCAAGGGTGTTTTGATGGGCTTGTCTCGGATTTTACGTTGCCATCCCTGGTCGAAAACAGGTAAGGACCCCGTCCCAGATCACTTTTCACTCAAACGGAATCAAGAAGGGGAATGAGGTTGGGCAAAAGGTTTTAATAAAATGATAAAAACGCATCCTATCAGGTTTGAGTGAGCTTGATAGGATGCGTTTTATCATGTAAAGATGTGATTGAGTTTAAAGCAGCTTATTTCAAGGCTTTTTGTGCGTCTTCAATCATGAGTTTTGTTGATTCAAGTCCGCCTCCGCTTAGATACCAGAGATCTGGTGTTAGTTGGATAATCTTACCATTTTTAGCAGCAGGTGTTTCAGCGATAAGGGCATTTTCTAGGACACCGTCGTTGCTAGAGTTGTCCCCACCGATGGCAAGGGTACGGTTGATGACAAAGAGGATGTCAGGGTTGATTTCTTTGACACTTTCAAAGCTGACTTCTTGTCCGTGGCGTGAGTCTTCAAATTTTGTATCAGTTGGTTTGAATTTCAAGGTTTGGTACAAGAAAGAGAAACGAGATTTGGCACCAAAGGCTGCCATTTTTCCTTCGTTGAGGAGGATGGCAAGGGCTTTTTTGTCAGAGCTTTCATTTTTAGTAGCGACTTCTTGGATGCTCTTGTCTAGCTTGGCCAATTCTTCCTTGGCTTTCTGTGTACCAGTTTCGCCGAAGGCACTTGCTAGGGATTCGATATTAGTCTTGGTAGAAGTCCAGTAGTCATCTTTGCCTGCTTGGAAGAGAACAGTCGGAGCGATTTCGTTGAACTTATCTACGAATTTTTGGGTACGTGGTGAAGCGATAATTAGGTCTGGTTCAAGAGCAGCAAGGGCTTCTAGATCTGGCTCAACCATAGAACCAACATTTTTAACTTTTCCAGCTAGGTCTTTAAGATAAGTCGGAACAGTTTTTGTAGGCATTCCGACGATATTCTTTTCAAAACCTAAAGCGCGAATAGTATCCGCAGCACCGAGGTCAAAGGTCACAATCTTTTCAGGGACTTTTGAAAGTGTGACTACACCTAGTGAACTTTTAATGGTTACCTCTGTTGGAGCAGAGCTACTTGACTCCGTCTTACTAGCGCTTGAGTTTGTACTACATGCACCAAGTAGGAGTAAGAAGCTGGCCGCTAGGGCAGTGAGATAAAATTTAAGGGATGTTTTCATGATTTCTCCTTTTTAAAATATGATAACGATGTAGGGAGTCTCTTAGATAGGCTTGTTAGCTAAGAGACAGAGGGTTCTCTAACTCGAGTTTCTTAGTTACTAGCTATAGATACAGATCTTTTTGCCATTGATATCCGCCAGTGTGATGGGAATCTCATAGAGTTGACTGAGTAGGTCAGCCTGCATGATTTGAGCAGTAGTTCCCTTGCTAAAGACTTGGCCGTCCTTGAAGGCAACAATTTCATCCGCATACTGGCTGGCCATGTTAATATCGTGGAGGACGATGATAATGGTTTTGCCAAGTTCCTCCACCAGTCGCCGAAGAATCTGCATCATGCTGACGCTTTGCTTAATATCGAGATTGTTGAGCGGTTCGTCCAGCAAGATAAAGTCTGTATCCTGGGCCAGTACCATAGCGATAAAGACACGCTGGAGTTGTCCACCAGACAGACTATCGATGTAGCGGTCCTTTAAGTTGATCAGTTCCAGATAGTCCAGAGTTTCTCGGATTTTTTCCCAATCTTCTACTCTCAGACGTCCTCTACTGTAGGGAAAACGTCCAAAACTGACTAATTCTTCAACGGTTAATTTGGCTTGGTAATTGATCTTCTGCTTTAGGATAGTCAGTTCTTTGGCCAGTTCTTGGGAATTCCAGCTTTCGATTTCACGGCCTTTAACACTGAGTATTCCCTGATCCTTCTTGGTCAGTCTGCTCATGATGGAGAGGAGAGTTGATTTTCCAGCACCATTTGGACCAATGAAGGCTGTCAGTTTCTGAGGACTGACTTCAAGCGAAATGCCTTGCAAAATATCCTGTTTTTGAATGGATTTGTCAATGTTTTTCAGTTTCACTGACGCGCCCTCCTGTATAGTAAGATAAAGAATAAAAGGCCACCCACGCTCTCGATGATCATGCTGATGCGAATTTCTAGTGCAAAGACTCGTTCAATCAGGGCCTGCCCCAAGGTCAAACTGATAAATCCAACCAGAATGGCTACGACAAAGAGTAACTTGTGCCGATAGTCTTTGACGATTAGGTAGGTGAGGTTGGCCAACATAAAACCGAAGAAAGCCATAAGTCCTACCAAAGCAGTGGCCGTTGAGGTTAAAAGCACGATACCCCAGAGGACCTCTCTCTGTTCTTTTTCAACATCGAGCCCCAATATTTGAGCCGTTTCTCTTTGCAGGTGCAAGACATCCAGAATGACTGCTTTTCGAAAGAAAAAGATTGTCAAAACAAGGATGATTATAGAACCGATGGCGAGGATGGAAGTATTGAGATGTTGAAAGGAGGCAAAGAGACTGTTCTGCAGTTTATCGTATTCGTTTGGATCCATCAGGAGCTGAAGGAAGGTACTGATATTTCGAAAGAGACTTCCGAGGGCTAGACAGATTAGCAGGATGAAGACCAGGTCTTGTTTTATCAGTGTCTTCAAGTAGCCTTCTAAGGCGAGAAAGAAGAGGGATTGAAGCAGAAGCAAGATTAGGAATTCTAAGATAGGAGACTTGCCAAGTTGAAGAAATTTGCTTTCAAAAACCAGTAGCAGAGTTTGCAGTAGGACGTAGAAGGATTCGATTCCCAAAATACTTGGCGTCAGGAAACGATTTTCCGTCAGAGTTTGAAAACTAATGGTCGAAATCCCAGTCGCGATAGCTACCAAGAGATAAACGACAATCTTTTGGGAACGTAGCTTCCAAGCAAAGGCTGACAAGTGAGTGATGGGCCAAAAATAGAGGAGACAAGCTCCAATGGCCAGAATAATGAGAAGGCAGAAGAGTTTGGTATGTTTGCTTTTAAACTGCATCTTTTCGTCCCCCTCTCCATAGAAGTAGGATAAAGACGAGGCTACCGATGATTCCTAGCAAGAGACTGACAGACAGCTCATAGGGCCGAATCAAGACTCGAGAGAGGATGTCGCAGGCTAGGACCAGATTGGCACCGACCAGTGCGACCATGAGTTTGGTCTGACTTAGATTATCTCCATAGCGCTTGCGAACAAGATTGGGAACAATAACTCCGAGAAATGGTAAGCCACCCACGGTAATCATGGTGACACTTGTCGTTAGGGCCACCAAAAAGAGAGCCAATTTTTCAAGTAGGGAGTAGGAAATCCCCAAACTCTCGCTGGTTTCTTTTCCTAGATTCATGATGGTAAAGGTTTGGGATAATTTCCAAACGGCTATCAGGATGATGAGGCCTAAGAAGAGCCATTCATACTGATGGGTCTGAATCATGGAGAAGGACCCCTGGGTCCAAGCAGTCATACTCTGAACCAGATTGAAACGGTAGGCGATAACTTCTGTCACAGAGCCGATAATCCCGCTATAGATGATCCCAATCAGAGGCAACATCCACCTTTCCTTTACAGTAAAAATGGTCATAAAGGCTAGGAAGAAGAGGGTAAATACGATGGATGAAACAAAAGCAAAGACCATCTTTTGGGTCAGACTAGCCGATGGAAAGACAAAGAGGCTCAATACCATTCCTAGTTTGGCAGCTTCAGTGGTTCCAACTGTGCTTGGAGCAGCAAACTGATTTTGGGTAATAGTCTGCATGAGGAGTCCTGCCATACTCATACTAGAGGCGGTCAGGAGAACGCTGATAGTTCTTGGGAGACGGGACTCTTGAAAGAGAAGCCAAGTTTCATGATCCAGTGCAAAGAGTTTTCCCCATGAAAAATCACTGGTTCCAATGCTAATAGAGAGAAAGACTAGGAGTAGAAGTAAGCCAATTAAATAATGAGAAAGTTTCATACCCCATCCTTTCATGTTGATTTGGTATCGAAAGATACCTGCGGATATTACTGTAACACGATTTCTTTAATCTGTCAATAAATTTTCTGACAATTTAATGAATAAAACAAGGAGAGAGTACCAGGACCTTCTCCTCTGTTTTCCTATTCTAAAATGTTTTTGCCTTCTTTAACACGCCAACGATAATCTGATAAAATAATATCTTCGAGGGAGTAGCTAGCCTTCCAATCAAGATATTGTTTAGCTTTTGATGCGTCTGCTAGGACGCTGGCTGGGTCACCAGCACGGCGAGCAACAATTTCGTGTGGTATTTTTTGATTCAGTAATTCTTCAGCAGTTTTAAAGATTTCTTTGACGGTATAGCCTTTTTCAGTTCCTAAGTTAAAGATTTGAGAAGAACTGTCTTCTTGAAAGAGGTAATTCATCCCTTTAACATGAGCCTGTGCAAGGTCCAAGACATGAATGTAATCTCGAATACATGAACCATCACGTGTATCGTAGTCATCTCCAAATATTTTCAGGCTATCATTTTGTCCCAATGCGGTCTTGTTGATATTGGGAATGATATGAGTTGGATTTTTCACACGCAGACCGTTTGAAGCATCCATTTCAGCCCCAGCTACATTAAAGTAACGGAAAATGACATATTTCCAATCGAAGCGATTGGCCATCCAGTAAATCATTCGTTCACCCATCAGTTTTGTTTCTGCATAAGGGTTGACAGGGTCGAGCAGGGTATCTTCAGTTGCAGGCTTGTCAATACAGTTATTACCATAGAGGGAAGCAGTCGAAGAGAACATGATTTTTTGAATGCCAACTTCAGATAAGACTTTGAGAACTTGGTTCATACCAGCAACATTGGCAGTGAAGTATTTACTTGGATTTTCAATACTTTCGCTCACAACAATTTCACCTGCACAATGAAGAACAGTATCAATCTTATTTTCTTCTAAGTAAGCCTTTAAGGCGCTAGCATCATAAACATCCAGTTGTTTAAAGCTAGCACGACTATCTACAGCTGAACGATTTCCTGTAGAGAGATTATCTAGAACATGTACCTGATAGCCAGCATTTAAAAGAGCTTTAACGGTATGGGAGCCAATGTAGCCAGCTCCACCTGTAACAAGAATTGTTTTGGTCATGATTTTTTCCTTTTCTAGTTTTGTACTATTTTAAAGAAAGAGGGAAGGAAAGTCAATTATTTTCTGCAAATTTCATGAAAAACTGAACAAATATAGCATTGAATTGTTTTGTGTTTGGGAATTAATAGTTTGGTTTGTCTTGGAATAGTTCTTAGATTTCACCTCACATGCAAGAAAATACAAGCTTTTTCTAAGATAGAGCAAGACTAAGATACTAATTTAGAAATCCACCTTCCCGCTATCCTTCTCCTATAAAAAGTGGTAAAATGGATGAAAGAAAGAAGGAACTGAAATGACAACATTATTTTCAAAAATCAAAGAAGTAACAGAACTTGCTGCGATCTCAGGTCATGAAGCACCTGTCCGTGCTTATCTTCGTGAAAAGTTGACACCGCACGTGGATGAAGTGGTGACAGATGGCTTGGGTGGTATTTTCGGGATTAAACATTCAGAAGCTGCGGATGCACCACGTGTCTTGGTCGCTTCTCACATGGATGAAGTTGGTTTTATGGTCAGCGAGATTAAGCCAGATGGTACCTTCCGTGTGGTTGAAATTGGTGGTTGGAATCCTATGGTAGTCAGCAGCCAACGTTTCAAACTCTTGACTCGTGATGGTCATGAAATTCCTGTGATTTCAGGCTCTGTTCCTCCACATTTGACTCGTGGAAAGGGTGGACCAACCATGCCTGCTATTGCAGATATCGTCTTTGATGGCGGTTTTGCGGACAAGGCTGAGGCAGAAAGCTTTGGTATCCGTCCTGGTGACACCATCGTACCAGATAGTTCTGCAATCTTGACAGCTAATGAAAAAAATATCATTTCAAAAGCTTGGGATAACCGCTACGGTGTTCTCATGGTGAGCGAGTTGGCGGAAGCTCTTTCAGGTCAAAAACTTGGCAATGAACTCTATCTGGGTTCTAACGTCCAAGAAGAAGTTGGTCTCCGTGGTGCTCATACTTCCACAACCAAGTTTGACCCAGAAGTCTTCCTCGCAGTTGACTGTTCACCAGCAGGTGATGTCTACGGTGGTCAAGGCAAGATTGGAGATGGAACTTTGATTCGTTTCTACGATCCAGGTCACTTGCTTCTCCCAGGAATGAAAGATTTCCTTTTGACAACTGCTGAAGAAGCTGGTATCAAGTACCAATACTACTGTGGTAAAGGCGGAACTGACGCTGGCGCAGCTCATCTGAAAAATGGTGGTGTCCCATCTACAACAATCGGTGTTTGCGCTCGTTATATCCATTCTCACCAAACCCTCTATGCAATGGATGACTTCTTAGAAGCGCAAGCTTTCTTGCAAGCATTGGTGAAGAAATTGGATCGTTCAACGGTTGATTTGATTAAAAATTATTAAACTTAAGGAGGTGGTAGGGATGGTAGAACCAAACCTAGAAAGCCTTGTAACAGATCTTTACAATCATGCTCGACATGATTTGAGTGAAGATTTAGTTGCTGCTCTCCTAGAGACTGCTAAAAAACTGCCTACTACAAATGAGCAATTGCTGGCAGTTCGTCTCTCAGGACTGGTCAATCGTGAATTGCTCAAGAATCCCAAATATCCGGCACCTGAGTTGCTCAATTTGGCTCGTTTTATCAAGAGAGAAGAAGCCAAGTACAGAGGAACCGCAGCTTCTGCGCTTATGTATGGGGAGATTTTTAAAATGCTTTGATTCCATTGTGGATCAAAGTATTTTTTATATGGTAGAAAAGCAATTCTTGGTTAGGAAAAGAAAAAAGCCACCCCATTTAGGATAGCTTCTTGGATATTAGATTTGTTCAGCGATGACCTTTTCAGCTAAATTCATAGCATGGTCTGATACACGAGTGTAGTGGGAAACAATATCGATAAAGTTGACCCCAGCTTGCGTTGAACACTCGCCCTTGTTGAGGCGTTTGATGTGAGTCTTTCTGAGAACACGTTCCATATTGTTGATTTCTTTATGGCGTTCAATCAGACTTTGAGCTTTTTCAATATCATTGTTTTCCACGCTATCAAGGGCATCCTTGATAAAGCCAGTGGTTTTTTGATAGATATCAGCCAATTCCTGTAAAGCAGCTTCAGAGAACTCAACATTTTTACGTTGAAGGTAGTCAGTTAGATTGATTAGCGCTTCTGCGTGGTCCCCAATCCGTTCCAAATCGCGGGATGAATCCAGGATGTTGGTGAGCACTTCACTTTCTTTCTGGCTAAGAGTTTCGCTTGAAAGGGTAATAAGGTAACGAGTCAATTTTTCATCAATGGTATTGATAGCTTCTTCTGTCTTGTGTCCTTTTTCAGCAACCTTTTCATTGAGGTCAATGATGTAGTTGTATGAAAGGTCAAAGGCTTTAGAAGCATAATTTCCTAAGTGAAGGAGTTCTTTTTTCGCATTTCCGAGAGCGATTGATGGAGCTTGTTTAATCAAATGCTCATCAAGATAAAGTGGCTCGTACTTCACAACTTCATCTTCACCAGGGATGAGCTTGGTTACAAAGTAGGCCAAGGCTCCGATGAATGGAAATTGTACAATGGTGTTACTTACGTTAAAGGCACCGTGAGAGAAGGCGATGGTCATCTCAGGTGAGAGGTGAAGGAGTGCCTGGAAGTACTCAATCATAGACGTAAATGGGCCTAATAAGATTAAGCAAAGGATAGTCCCTAAAACGTTAAAGGTAACGTGGGTTGCAGCAACGCGTTTCGCAGAGATATTGGCTCCAGCTGCCGCGATGATAACTGTTAGGGTTGTTCCGATATTATCCCCGAAGAGAACCGGTAGAGAACCTTTAAGATCAAGGAATCCACCTGCATAGAGACCTTGCAAAATCCCGATTGTCGCGGAAGAGGCTTGGATGAGAACGGTAATCACTGCACCGGCAAAAACTCCCAACACAGGATTTTGTCCCAAGGTTACCATATATTCCTTGAATTGTGGTAAATCTTTAAGAGGGCTCATACCGGCACTGATGAGGTTGAGGGCATAGAAGATTCCCCCTACACCAAACAGGATGCGCCCGATATTGTTTGCTGTTCTATTTTTGGTAAAGAAGAGGAACATGGTCCCAAGGAAAATCAGGGGTAAAGCATACTCACCAAGCTTGAAACCGATGATAAAGGAAGTAACTGTGGTTCCGATGTTGGCTCCCATGATAATTCCGATAGCCTGTCTAAGAGTGAGAAGACTAGCGCTGACCAGTCCAACCGTGATAACTGTAACCCCTGTACTTGACTGAATCAGGGCAGTCACGACAATTCCGACTAGAACACCTAAAAAGGGATTGCTAGTGTACTTGTCAATGTAAAAACGAAGGCGATCTCCAGCAGCTTGTTGCAAACCGTCTCCCATGGTCTTGATACTATATAAGAATAGTCCCAGACCACCTAAAAAGTGAAATAAAATTTCCTGCCAATTAATGGACATTTCTTTTTCCTCCGAAAAATAATAACGGAATTTCTCCTATTCTATTTTAAAGGATAAAAGTAAATCTAACAAGTGTTAAGCTAAGATTTTAGAAAGAAAATTCGTTAGAAAAAGTAAAAATAATGCACTCTAGCATGCCACAAAGATTAAATATCGAAAAATCTTGTGAAATCTTTCCTTATATTTCCAAAGTGTGATATAATAGTTTCGAATAAAATAAATAAAGGGGTTTTTGTAACATGGCAAAACTTACTGTTAAAGACGTTGACTTGAAAGGTAAAAAAGTCCTCGTTCGTGTTGACTTCAACGTACCATTGAAAGATGGCGTAATCACTAACGACAACCGTATCACAGCAGCTCTTCCAACTATTAAGTACATCATCGAACAAGGTGGACGTGCAATTCTTTTCTCTCACCTTGGACGTGTGAAAGAAGAAGCTGATAAAGCTGGTAAATCACTTGCTCCTGTAGCAGCAGACTTGGCTGCTAAATTGGGTCAAGATGTTGTGTTCCCAGGTGTCACTCGTGGTGCTGAATTGGAAGCAGCTATCAACGCTCTTGAAGATGGACAAGTTCTCTTAGTTGAAAACACTCGTTACGAAGATGTTGACGGCAAGAAAGAATCTAAAAACGATCCTGAACTTGGTAAATACTGGGCATCACTTGGAGATGGTATCTTCGTAAACGATGCATTTGGTACAGCTCACCGTGCACACGCATCTAACGTTGGTATCTCAGCAAATGTTGAAAAAGCAGTTGCTGGTTTCCTTCTTGAAAACGAAATTGCCTACATCCAAGAAGCCGTTGAAACTCCAGAACGTCCATTCGTGGCTATCCTTGGTGGTTCAAAAGTTTCAGACAAGATCGGTGTTATCGAAAACTTGCTTGAAAAAGCTGATAAAGTCCTTATCGGTGGCGGGATGACTTACACATTCTACAAAGCACAAGGTATCGAAATCGGTAACTCACTTGTAGAAGAAGACAAATTGGATGTTGCGAAAGCTCTTCTTGAAAAAGCAAACGGTAAATTGATCTTGCCAGTTGACTCAAAAGAAGCTAACGCATTTGCTGGTTACACTGAAGTGCGTGACACTGAAGGTGAAGCAGTTTCTGAAGGCTTCCTTGGTCTTGACATCGGTCCAAAATCTATCGCTAAATTTGACGAAGCTTTGACTGGCGCTAAAACAGTTGTATGGAACGGACCTATGGGTGTATTTGAAAACCCAGACTTCCAAGCTGGTACAATCGGTGTGATGGACGCTATCGTGAAACAACCAGGAGTTAAATCAATCATCGGTGGTGGTGACTCAGCTGCCGCAGCGATTAACCTTGGCCGTGCAGACAAGTTCTCATGGATTAGTACGGGCGGAGGCGCTTCAATGGAACTTCTCGAAGGTAAAGTATTGCCAGGACTAGCAGCCTTGACAGAAAAATAAGATTAACTAAATGAATCAAAGAAGAGAGGGATGAAAGTTCCTCTTTTCTTTTACTTAAAATAAAAACGCTTCCTCTCAACTATTACTCATAAAAATCACCGATTTATGATAAAATGGAAATAGAAAGTTGAGATTATGAGTTATTTTAAAAAATATAAATTCGATAAATCCCAGTTCAAACTTGGTATGCGAACCTTTAAAACAGGTATTGCTGTTTTTCTAGTTCTCTTGATTTTTGGTTTTTTTGGTTGGAAAGGTCTTCAAATCGGTGCTTTGACAGCTGTTTTTAGCCTGAGGGAGAGTTTTGATAAGAGTGTCCATTTTGGGACTTCGCGTATTCTAGGAAATAGTATCGGTGGCCTCTATGCCCTGGTTTTCTTCCTAATAAATAGTTTTTTCCACGAAGCTTTTTGGGTGACCTTGGTTGTTGTTCCCATTTGCACCATGTTAACCATTATGACAAATGTAGCCATGAATAACAAAGCAGGAGTTATTGGTGGTGTAGCGGCTATGTTAATTATTACCTTATCTATTCCGAGTGGAGAGACAATTTTGTACGTATTTGCGCGTGTATCAGAAACTTTCATGGGAGTTTTTGTCGCAATTCTCGTAAATTACGATATTGATCGTATTCGGCTCTTTTTAGAGAAAAAAGAAAAATAATGTTATATTTTATAACATTATCAATTGACGTTTGTCTTTTTTTAGACTATAATAGACAGAAAGAAGGAAATTGTAAATGAAGGAAAAAGAATTTCGCCGAAATATGGCTGTTTTTCCTATCGGCAGTGTTATGAAGTTGACCGATCTATCGGCGCGTCAGATTCGTTATTATGAAGATCAAGAGTTGATTAAGCCTGATCGAAACGAAGGAAACCGTCGCATGTATTCCTTGAATGACATGGATCGTCTACTTGAAATCAAAGATTATATTTCTGAAGGTTATAATATCGCTGCCATTAAGAAAAAATATGCTGAACGTGAAGCGAAATCCAAGAAAGCGGTGAGTCAGACTGAGGTGCGTCGTGCACTTCACAATGAACTCCTCCAACAGGGTCGCTTTGCTTCAGTACGGTCACCTTTTGGTCGCGGTTAGGCAACCGCAAGTAGTCATACATTAAGGAGAAAACTCATGCCAATCACAGCTGCAGATATTCGTCGTGAAGTCGAGGAAAAAAATGTTACCTTTATCCGTCTCATGTTCTCAGATATTTTGGGAACCATGAAAAACGTCGAAATTCCTGCTACAGATGAACAGTTAGATAAAGTCTTGTCAAACAAGGCTATGTTTGATGGATCTTCTATTGAAGGTTTTGTACGTATCAATGAGTCGGATATGTACTTGTACCCTGACTTGGATACATGGACAGTCTTCCCGTGGGGAGATGAAAATGGAAGTGTTGCAGGTTTGATCTGTGATGTCTATACAACAGAAGGAGAACCCTTTGCAGGTGACCCTCGTGGCAATTTGAAACGTGCTCTTCGTCACATGGAAGAAGTGGGATTCAAATCCTTCAACCTTGGTCCAGAACCAGAATTCTTCCTATTCAAACTTGATGAAAATGGAGATCCAACGCTTGAAGTGAATGACAAGGGTGGCTACTTTGATTTGGCACCTACGGATCTTGCGGACAACACACGTCGTGAGATTGTCAATGTCTTGACCAAAATGGGATTTGAAGTAGAAGCGAGTCACCACGAGGTTGCGGTTGGACAACATGAGATTGACTTCAAGTATGATGAAGTTCTACATGCCTGTGATAAGATTCAAATCTTTAAACTTGTTGTTAAAACCATTGCTCGTAAACACGGACTTTACGCAACCTTTATGGCTAAACCAAAATTTGGTATTGCCGGATCAGGTATGCACTGTAATATGTCCTTGTTTGATGCAGAAGGAAACAATGCCTTCTTTGATCCAAATGATCCAAAAGGAATGCAGTTGTCAGAAACTGCCTACCATTTCCTTGGCGGTTTGATCAAACATGCCTACAACTATACTGCCATCATGAACCCAACGGTTAACTCATACAAACGTTTGGTTCCAGGTTATGAAGCGCCTGTTTACATTGCTTGGGCTGGTCGTAACCGTTCGCCACTTGTGCGCGTGCCTGCTTCACGTGGTATGGGAACTCGTCTTGAGTTGCGTTCAGTGGATCCAATGGCTAACCCATATATCGCTATGGCAGTTCTTTTGGAAGTTGGTTTGCATGGTATTGAAAATAAAATCGAAGCACCAGTTCCTATCGAAGAAAATATCTACATCATGACAGCAGAAGAGCGCAAGGAAGCTGGTATTACAGATCTTCCATCAACTCTTCACAACGCTTTGAAAGCTTTGACAGAAGATGAGGTTGTCAGAGCGGCTCTTGGAGAACATATCTATACTAGTTTCCTTGAAGCCAAACGAATCGAATGGGCAAGTTATGCAACCTTCGTTTCACAATGGGAAATTGATAATTATTTAGACCTTTACTAATATAGAAGAAAGATTGCCTGAGGGCGGTCTTTTTTCTTGTGTTTTATATCGAGGTGTGATATATTTTATATAACGAAGTGCGATATATCGAACTGGATAGGAGGTGGCTATAAATGGAATTAACGGATAAGATTCGTCGGGTCTATCTTCCGATGACGGAAACGGGTTTTTATATCTTGTTCTGTCTGCAAAAGGAAAGTCATGGGTACAGTATTACGCAAAAGGTCAAGGAGATGACAGATTCGCAAGTTTCGATTAGTCCTGGGACTATGTATGGAACCTTGTCAAAGATGGAAAAGGATGGTTTGATTTCCTTTGTCCGCGAAGAGGAAAAACGGAAAATCTATCAGATTACAGACTTGGGACGAAAAGTTTTGGAGATTGAATTGAAGCGTATTGAGCGCCTCTACAGAAATAGTCGGGAGGAAGGATGATGGAAAAGAAAATTGTTTATCGAATTTTTACAATTGCGGATTATGATAGAGAGGCTCTGTACTTTAGAGAAATGCATGCTAAGGGCTGGAAACTTAGAAAAGTAAGCTATTCTATCTTATTGTTTGCAGTTAAGTATACCTTTGAAAAGTGTCACCCTGAGCAAGTGTCTTATCAGTTGGATTTTTACCCAATGGAAAAATCAGAGAGAGTCTCCTATTTACAATTATTTAAAGACTGTGGCTGGGAGCATATTACAGACTTTAATGGGTTTTCCTACTTTAGAAAGCTTCATTCTGGAATTGAGTCAGATGCCGAGTTTGAAATTTATAATGACGCGGTCGGGAAGTTAGCTATGGTTAAACGGATTTTAACGAGGCGGATGCTTCCTATTTTGCTTCTCTTTTTAGCTCTACTACCGGTTTTCTCAAAGTTTGTCAGTGGAAGTAGTTCTTTCAGTTGGGAAGTATTTTTGATTTTCATAATAGATTGGGTTTTATTGATAGTTTTTGCGATTCAGATTTCTTATATTTTTTGGAGATTGTTTCAAAAGTGGAAAGAATTATCTGATAAATAACGCCAGGCATGTTTTCTAATTTTGGGGTAAGACAATGAATAGCAGAGTAGAATTTCGGATTTTCACCATTGTTGATTTGGACAAGGAAGAAGAATATTTACATGAGATGCATTTGAAAGGTTGGAGGTATAGAACGAGTCGTTTTGGTTTGTTCTATTTTGACAAATGTCAACCAGACGATGTCATCTACTGTATCTATGATTCTAGATTTCTTAAAAAATATAAGCATGAACTGCAAGATTTTAGAGATAGAGGTTGGGAATTGATAGGAGCAGGTTCTTGTTCGATTCTTCGTAAATCGTCTTCTAATTTACTTCCAGAGGATCAAGTCTATATGAGTAAGGGGCTCAGATGGGAAGTTATGCGATATAGACTTCGTTCATGTACGGCTGCTTTCTCAGGTGGTCTTGTTATTTGTATGAGTTCGTTTAGAGAAGATCTTTCTATGTCTTTCTTTATTATTTTTGTTTTATATGCTTCTCTGATTTCTTATCTAATTCATGGTTTTTTCAGACTTAAAAGGAAATACCAAGTATATGGAAGGTAGGATTCTAGGTCTTTAGACTGATTTTTAGCACTCTTGTTAAAAGAGTGCTAATTTTTTGAGTTTTTGTCTTGACATTCTCTTTTAAGGGTGTATAATAGAATCATAAGTTAGCACTTGAGTGTATCGAGTGCTAATCGATCAGACAGAGAGGAGTGATGAGGTGGTTACAGAGCGTCAGCAGGATATTTTAAATCTGATTATTGACATCTTTACCAAAACGCACGAACCTGTCGGATCCAAAGCCTTGCAAGAGTCTATTAACTCTAGCAGTGCAACCATTCGTAATGACATGGCGGCTTTAGAAAAGCAAGGGTTGCTTGAGAAGGCTCATACTTCAAGCGGTCGGATGCCAAGTGTTGCTGGTTTTCAGTACTATGTAAAACACTCACTGGATTTTGACCGACTGGCTGAAAATGAGGTATATGAGATTGTCAAAGCCTTTGATCAGGAATTCTTCAAATTGGAGGATATTCTGCAAGAGGCTGCTAATCTACTAACAGACTTGAGTGGCTGTACAGTAGTGGCGCTGGATGTTGAGCCCAGCAGGCAACGTTTGACAGCTTTTGATATCGTTGTTTTGGGGCAACATACAGCCTTGGCAGTATTTACCCTAGACGAGTCGCGAACGGTTACCAGTCAGTTTCTGATTCCAAGGAACTTCTTGCAGGAGGATTTGCTGAAACTGAAGAGCATCATTCAGGAACGTTTCCTCGGACACACCGTTCTAGATATTCACTACAAGATTCGGACAGAGATTCCGCAGATTATCCAGCGTTACTTTACAACAACGGACAATGTTATCGATCTCTTTGAACATATCTTTAAGGAAATGTTCAACGAAAACATTGTGGTGGCGGGCAAGGTCAATCTCTTGAATTTTGCCAATCTAGCAGCCTATCAGTTCTTTGATCAGCCACAAAAGGTGGCCTTGGAGATTCGTGAGGGTCTGCATGAAGATCAGATGCAAAATGTCCGTGTTGCGGACAGTCAGGAATCCTGTCTAGCTGACCTAGCGGTGATTAGTAGTAAATTTCTCATTCCTTATCGGGGAGTTGGAATTCTAGCCATTATCGGCCCCGTCAATCTGGATTATCAGCAAATAATCAATCAAGTCAATGTGGTCAACCGTGTTTTGACCATGAAGTTGACAGATTTTTACCGCTACCTCAGCAGTAATCATTACGAAGTACATTAAGATTGAAATCATTAAAGGAGGCGAAAATGGCCCAAGATATAAAAAATGAAGAAGTAGAAGAAGTTCAAGAAGAGGAAGTTGTGGAAACGGTAGAAGAAACAACTCCTGAGAAGTCTGAGTTGGACTTGGCAAATGAACGTGCAGATGAGTTCGAAAATAAATACCTTCGCGCTCATGCAGAAATGCAAAACATTCAACGCCGTGCCAATGAAGAGCGTCAAAACTTGCAACGTTATCGTAGCCAAGACTTGGCAAAAGCAATCTTACCATCGCTCGACAACCTTGAGCGTGCACTTGCAGTTGAAGGTTTGACAGATGATGTGAAGAAGGGCTTGGAAATGGTGCAAGAAAGCTTGATTCATGCTTTGAAAGAAGAAGGAATTGAAGAAATCGCAGCTGGCGGTGAATTTGACCATAACTATCACATGGCCATCCAAACTCTCCCAGCAGACGATGAACACCCAGCAGATACCATCGCCCAAGTTTTCCAAAAAGGCTACAAACTCCATGACCGCATCCTACGCCCAGCAATGGTAGTGGTGTATAACTAAGATACAAAGCCCGTAAAAAGCTCACAGTAAAAATAGGAGATTGACGAAGTGTCCGATGAACACAAGGAAATCTATCTTTTTTACCCAGAGCTTAGGGCGTGTTCGATTAGGCGATTCTGACGGTAGCTAAAGCAAGTCGTTGTCGAAATAAAATCGATTTCGACTCCTCGTGTCTCAATTTACATAATAGAAAACTTGTCCGAAACGACAATAAACTATGAAGAAAGATAAAATATGTTTGGCTTTGCAATAGTGAGCGAAGCGAACTAAAGACGATACTCTTCGCCGTGGCGCTACTTGCGCAAACTTTGAGACCATAGGCTCAAAGTTTAGTCAAAGAGATTGACGAAGTCAATCTCTGACGGCGCCGCCACCTAAGAAGAGTATCAAAAAGAAAAATAGAAAATTAACTAACAAGGAGAAAAACACATGTCTAAAATTATCGGTATTGACTTAGGTACAACAAACTCAGCAGTTGCAGTTCTTGAAGGAACTGAATCAAAAATCATCGCAAACCCAGAAGGAAACCGCACAACTCCATCTGTAGTATCATTCAAAAATGGTGAAATCATCGTTGGTGATGCTGCGAAACGTCAAGCAGTTACCAACCCAGATACAGTTATCTCTATCAAGTCTAAAATGGGAACTTCTGAAAAAGTTTCTGCTAACGGAAAAGAATACACTCCACAAGAAATCTCAGCTATGATTCTTCAATACTTGAAAGGTTATGCTGAAGACTATCTTGGTGAAAAAGTGACTAAAGCAGTTATCACAGTTCCAGCTTACTTCAACGACGCTCAACGTCAAGCAACTAAAGACGCTGGTAAAATCGCTGGTCTTGAAGTAGAACGTATCGTCAACGAACCAACTGCAGCAGCTCTTGCTTACGGTTTGGACAAGACTGACAAAGAAGAAAAAATCTTGGTATTCGACCTTGGTGGTGGTACATTTGACGTATCTATCCTTGAATTGGGTGACGGAGTCTTTGACGTATTGTCAACTGCAGGAGACAACAAACTTGGTGGTGATGACTTTGACCAAAAAATCATCGACCACTTGGTAGCAGAATTCAAGAAAGAAAACGGTATTGACTTGTCTACTGACAAGATGGCAATGCAACGTTTGAAAGATGCAGCTGAAAAAGCGAAGAAAGACCTTTCTGGTGTGACTTCAACTCAAATCAGCTTGCCATTTATCACTGCTGGTGAAGCTGGACCTCTTCACTTGGAAATGACCTTGACTCGTGCGAAATTTGACGATTTGACTCGTGACCTTGTAGAACGTACAAAAGTTCCAGTTCGTCAAGCCCTTTCAGATGCAGGTTTGAGCTTGTCAGAAATCGACGAAGTTATCCTTGTTGGTGGTTCAACTCGTATCCCAGCAGTTGTCGAAGCTGTTAAGGCTGAAACTGGTAAAGAACCAAACAAATCAGTAAACCCTGACGAAGTAGTTGCTATGGGTGCTGCAATCCAAGGTGGTGTAATCACTGGTGATGTCAAAGACGTTGTCCTTCTTGACGTAACACCATTGTCACTTGGTATCGAAACAATGGGTGGTGTCTTCACAAAACTCATCGACCGCAACACAACAATTCCAACATCTAAATCACAAGTCTTCTCAACAGCAGCAGACAACCAACCAGCCGTTGATATCCACGTTCTTCAAGGTGAACGCCCAATGGCAGCAGATAACAAGACTCTTGGACGTTTCCAATTGACAGATATCCCAGCTGCACCTCGTGGAATTCCTCAAATCGAAGTAACATTTGACATCGACAAGAACGGTATCGTGTCTGTTAAGGCCAAAGACCTTGGAACTCAAAAAGAACAAACAATTGTCATCCAATCTAACTCAGGTTTGACTGATGAAGAAATCGACCGCATGATGAAAGATGCAGAAGCTAATGCTGAAGCAGATAAGAAACGTAAAGAAGAAGTTGACCTTCGTAATGAAGTAGACCAAGCCATCTTTGCGACTGAAAAGACAATCAAGGAAACTGAAGGCAAAGGCTTCGACGCAGAACGTGACGCTGCCCAAGCTGCCCTTGATGACCTTAAGAAAGCGCAAGAAGACAACAACTTGGACGATATGAAAGCAAAACTTGAAGCATTGAACGAAAAAGCTCAAGGCCTTGCTGTTAAACTCTACGAACAAGCGGCAGCAGCGCAACAAGCTCAAGCAGGAGCAGAAGGTGCACAAGCAACAGGAAACGCAGGTGATGACGTCGTAGACGGAGAGTTTACTGAAAAATAAGATGCAAAGCCCGTTAAAACCTCACAGTGAAAATAGGAAATCTGACGCAGAAACTTTAGTTTCTAGGAAGATTTGTCTTTTTCACCAAGAGGTTAGGGAGTGCTCGATTTAGCATTACTAGTTTGATTTTTAAAACTCGAACGTCGTAATGATAGGAAGAAATCCAGAGGTTGCAACCCAGCCTCTGTTTTTCGATAAAATAGAGGATGTTGTGTATGAAAAAAGTACTTTGTATCATTTATCCTAATTTTTCTCTTTATGAGATAACCGCTTTAACAAGTACTTTAGCTCTGTCTTTTGATATCACGATTGATTATGTATCTTCTGAGAATTCGATGGTGGTCTCTGAGGATGGTTTGCCCTGTCAACCGACGAAAACATTGGATCAGATCCGTATAGAAGATTATTCTTGTGTGATTTTGCCAGGAATGGTAAATATAGGTCCTGCTCTACAAGATGAGAAATTGATTTCGTTTTTGAGAAGTCTTGCTGAGCAAGATATCCTAATTGCAGCCATTTCCTCAGCGCCCCTTTTATTGGCGAAAGCAGGCTTGTTGAACGACACGAAATTTACAGGTGGAATTTGGCAAAACTTCTTTGACTATTTTGAATTTCTTCCACGTGAGAATTTCCAACCGAAAGTTCTTGTCCAAGATAAACAAATCATTACGGCTATCGGTTTTGCACATCAAGAGTTTGCAAGAAAAGTGATTTTCGGTTTAGGGTTGGCAGAGAATACGGACAACTATTTTAAAGAACAGAACGAGTATGCTGAAGAGGATTTGATATTTACTCTATCAGATGAAGAGTTTAATCAAGTGAAGCAGAGTATAGAAAACAACCTCTAAAGATTTACATGAAAATTATAGAAAGGAACAAGGGTGTTCGTAACTGAACACGGGTTCCCAAATTTCTTACTAAATATAACAGAAAGGAATTGAACCCGACCTAAATGGTGGTTTCGTTCCGTAACAATAACAGAAAGGAACAAGGGTGTTCAGGGAATTGAACACGGGCTACGGACTGTGCCAAAAAGATAGTTTTTTCTAGGACGCAAGCGTCCGTCGTCAAAATCCCTAGATGGCTGTGTCCGTTTGACGCCCTTTGTATCTTGAATTATGAACAATACTGAATTTTATGATCGTCTGGGGGTGTCAAAAAACGCTTCGGCAGACGAGATCAAAAAGGCTTATCGTAAGCTTTCGAAAAAATACCACCCAGATATCAACAAGGAGCCTGGTGCTGAGGAAAAGTACAAGGAAGTTCAGGAAGCCTATGAGACTTTGAGTGACGACCAAAAACGGGCTGCCTATGACCAATATGGTGCTGCAGGCGCCAATGGTGGATTTGGAGGCTTCGGTGGTGGAGCTGGCGGTTTCAATGGGGCAGGTGGCTTCGGTGGTTTTGAGGACATTTTCTCAAGTTTCTTCGGCGGAGGCGGTGCTTCACGCAATCCAAATGCTCCTCGCCAAGGGGATGACCTCCAGTATCGTGTGAACTTGACCTTTGAAGAAGCTATTTTTGGAGCTGAAAAAGAAGTTAAATACAACCGTGAAGCAAGCTGTCGTACATGTAATGGCTCAGGTGCTAAGCCAGGAACCAGTCCAGTCACTTGTGGACGCTGTCATGGCGCTGGTGTCATTAATGTCGATACGCAGACTCCGCTTGGTATGATGCGTCGCCAAGTAACCTGTGATGCCTGTCACGGTCGCGGAAAAGAAATCAAAGATCCATGTACCACTTGTCACGGAACAGGGCATGAAAAACAAGCGCATAGCGTACATGTCAAAATTCCTGCTGGTGTGGAAACTGGTCAACAAATTCGCTTAGCTGGTCAGGGTGAAGCAGGATTTAACGGTGGACCTTATGGTGACTTGTATGTAGTGGTTTCTGTGGAAGCTAGCGACAAGTTTGAACGTGAAGGAACGACTATCTTCTACAATCTCAACCTCAACTTTGTCCAAGCAGCTCTTGGTGACACAGTAGATATCCCAACGGTTCACGGTGATGTTGAATTGGTTATCCCAGAGGGAACTCAGACTGGTAAGAAATTCCGTCTACGTGGCAAAGGAGCTCCGAGTCTTCGTGGCGGTGCAGTTGGTGACCAATACGTTACTGTTAATGTCGTAACACCGACAGGCTTGAACGACCGCCAAAAAGCAGCGCTTAAAGAATTCGCAGCTGCAGGTGATTTAAAAGTCAATCCAAAGAAAAAGGGCTTCTTTGACCATATTAAAGATGCCTTTGAAGGAGAATAAAGCAAAAAGAGCCGTCGGGCTCTTTTTGTTTATAGATTTTTTAAGACTTTTCTTAAGTGATGACGGACGGTAGCGATCTTCTTCGAAGTTCCATACCTAAACTTTGAGCCTAGGTCTCAAAGTTTCCGAACATCTGAAACCAAACTGTTTCAGGTGTTTTCATTACGGCGGAAAGTTTTCGATTTAGTTATGAAATGGTGAATGAGTTGCCTAAATTATGATGTATAGTTGATGGGATATAACTTGTTTACCTTTTAAAAAAGAGCCGTTGGGCTCTTTTTACTTATCTTCGATTTCCTGTGTTTCTTTAATCACAGCTAGTCTAGTCTGGATATCTTTTTCCAAGACCTTAAACTTGTAAGTCAGGTCTTCTTGGTATTCCTTGATGAGTTCTTTTTGCTGGTCGATGATTTGCAGGCTGTTTTGGATAATATCCACATCGTCCTTGATAGCTTGAACGCGGTCAGTGGTATTCAAGACTTCATCTGTGATGGTTTGGCGATTTTTTGTGACCAGATAACTTCCGGCTGCAGCTCCTGCAAATAGCAGTAGGTTGGATAATTTCATAGCAACTCCTTAGGCATTTTTGATGGTTTCAGCGACTTGAGCAAGTTTGTCAAAGTCTGGTTCGTGGGCGATAAAATCAATCTTGAGGTTATCGTCCGCACTGTAGCGAGGCACAAGGTGAACGTGGGTATGGAAGACTGTTTGCCCTGCGATTTCTTCACAGTTGGCAATGATATTCATACCAGCAGCCTTGGTAGCTTTCATGACTTTTTGAGCTACTTTTGGTACTTGGGCAAAGAGTTGGCTGGCGCTAGTAGCATCCATTTCCAAAAGATTGCGATAGTGTTCCTTTGGCACGACTAAGGTGTGTCCTGGTGTCACTTGAGAAATATCCAGAAAGGCAAGAACCTGCTCATCTTCATATACTTTTGAAGCAGGAATTTTCCCTGCGATGATTTTACAAAAAATGCAATCTGACATAAAATCTACCTCTACTGTATTGAATTTTGATATAATATAGCTACATTATACCAGATTTGGAGAAAATATGTTAGAAATTAAAAACCTGACAGGTGGCTATGTCCATGTCCCTGTCTTGAAAGATGTATCTTTTACTGTTGAAAGTGGGCAGTTGGTTGGTTTGATTGGTCTCAATGGTGCTGGGAAATCGACGACTATCAATGAAATTATCGGTCTGTTGACACCTTATAGTGGCTCCATCAATATCAATAGCCTGACCCTGCAAGAAGATGCGACAAGTTACCGTAAGCAAATTGGCTACATTCCTGAGACACCTAGCCTGTATGAGGAATTGACTCTCAGAGAGCATATCGAAACGGTTGCTATGGCTTATGGTATTGAGCAGAAAGTGGCTTTTGATCGAGTAGAACCCTTGTTAAAAATGTTCCGTCTGGAGCAGAAATTGGACTGGTTCCCTGTTCATTTTTCAAAAGGGATGAAGCAGAAAGTCATGATTATCTGTGCTTTTGTGGTGGATCCAAGTCTTTTCATCGTGGATGAGCCTTTCCTTGGTCTTGATCCGCTGGCTATTTCTGATTTGATTCAGCTTTTGGAAGTGGAGAAGCAAAAGGGCAAGTCTATTCTCATGAGTACCCACGTGCTGGATTCGGCGGAGAAGATGTGTGATGCCTTTGTCATTCTTCACAAGGGAGAGGTGCGTGCCAAAGGTAATCTCCTGCAACTGCGCGAAGCCTTTGACATGCCTGAGGCTAGTCTGAATGATATTTACTTGGCTCTGACCAAAGAGGAGGAGCTATGAAAGACTTGTTTTTAAAGAGAAAGCAGGCTTTTCGTAAGGAGTGTCTTGGTTATTTGCGCTATGTTCTCAATGACCACTTTGTCTTGTTCCTGCTTGTCTTGCTGGGTTTTTTAGCCTACCAGTACAGTCAACTCTTGCAGCATTTTCCTGAAAATCATTGGCCTATCCTTTTGTTTGTAGGAATTACGTCTGTTTTACTGTTGCTTTGGGGAGGAATTGCCACCTATATGGAGGCTCCAGACAAGCTCTTTCTCTTGGTCGGAGAAGAGGAAATCAAGCTCCATCTCCAGCGTCAAACTGGCATTTCTCTAGCCTTTTGGCTCTTTGTGCAGACCCTTTTATTGCTGTTATTTGCGCCCTTATTTTTAGCCATGGGTTATGGCTTGCCTGTTTTTCTGGTCTATGTGCTTTTATTGGGAGTAGGTAAATATTTCCTCTTTCGTCAAAAGGCCAGCGAATTTTTCACTGCAACTGGACTGAACTGGGACTATGTTATTTCTCAAGAAAGCAAGCGCAAGCAAGTCTTGCTTCGTTTCTTTGCACTTTTTACGCAGGTCAAGGGAATTTCAAACCGCGTCAAGCGTCGTGCTTATCTGGACTTTATCCTAAAGGTTGTTCAGAAGGTGCCTGGAAAGATTTGGCAAAATCTCTATCTGCGTTCTTATTTGCGAAATGGAGACCTCTTTGCTCTCAGTCTTCGTCTGCTCTTGCTTTCCTTGCTGGCGCAGGTTTTTATCGAGCAAGCTTGGATTGCGACAGCAGTGGTGGTTCTCTTTAACTACCTCTTGCTCTTTCAGTTGCTGGCCCTCTATCACGCCTTTGACTACCAGTATTTGACTCAACTTTTTCCACTGGACAAGGGTCAAAAGGAAAAAGGCTTGCAGGCGGTAGTCCGAGGATTGACCAGTTTTGTTTTACTTGTGGAATTAGTTGTTGGGTTGATTACCTTCCAAGAAAAACTAGCCCTTCTAGCCTTACTGGGAGCTGGTTTGGTTTTACAAGCCTTGTATTTGCCTTATCAGGTAAAACGTCAGATGCAGGATTAATCTTGCTTATATGATATTAAAAAAGAAGTTGAGTTCAGTTTGTCTCAACTTCTTTTATTTTCTACAGGATAATGGTTGGACCGTAGAGGCTCAACTTGGTCTTGACTTGGTCAAAGTGGAAGCGGTCATAGGCCCGCCAAGCGGCACGAGTAGGAGCATCTGGATCAAGAGCGCTGAGTCCCATGAGAAGACTGGAAGTCTGGTAAAATTTTTCCAATTCAATCAAGACTCGATTATCCACTGTCTCAGCCTTGGCTAGAAAACCAAGAATAGAGTCTAATTGCTCCTGAAAGCGGACGTCGTCAGCGCTTGCCTGTTTGCATGCTTGGTAGGTTTTGTTTAAGTCAGTAATCAAGGTTTGAGCTCTTTTGATAGGGTCTGTATCTGTCATGAGAATTCCTCCTCTAATCTGGGTGCTAGTCTTGTTTCTAGCAACTGTGTTTTGATACTGTCAGTCTATCACTTTTATCTCCTTTTCAACCATAAAATCTTTAATTGTCCTTGAAATTTCCTGAATGGTACTGTTAAGATTTTATGATAAAATAGTGGTAAGATTATCATGCTTATTTGAGGAACAAGCTACCCTTCAGGAGCATTAAAGGCCTGTTTAGGATTTGGTTGGCTTGTATCATAGTATTTTTGCTATTCTCTTTTTAGGAAGAAATCGAAACAAGGAGAGTAAGAAGATGAGAATATTTGTTTTAGAAGATGATTTTTCCCAACAGACTAGGATTGAAACGACCATTGAGAAACTCTTGAAAGAACATCACATCACTCCCAGCTCTTTTGAAGTTTTTGGCAAACCAGAGCAACTGCTGGCTGAAGTGCATGAGAAGGGGGCCCATCATCTATTCTTTTTGGATATTGAGATTCGAAATGAGGAGATGAAGGGTCTGGAAGTGGCTAGAAAGATTCGGGATAGGGATCCTTATGCTCTCATCGTCTTTGTGACGACTCACTCGGAGTTTATGCCCCTGTCCTTTCGCTACCAGGTGTCAGCTTTGGACTACATTGATAAGGCCCTTTCGGCAGAGGAGTTTGAATCTCGGATCGAGACAGCCCTCCTCTATGCCAATAGTCAGGATAGTAAAAGTCTGGCGGAAGATTGCTTTTACTTTAAATCAAAATTTGCTCAATTCCAGTATCCTTTTAAAGAGGTCTACTATCTCGAAACGTCGCCCAGAGCCCATCGTGTTATTCTCTATACCAAGACAGACAGGTTGGAATTTACAGCGAGTTTGGAGGAGGTTTTCAAGCAGGAGCCCCGTCTCTTGCAGTGCCATCGCTCTTTTCTCATTAATCCTGCCAATGTAGTTCGTTTGGATAAGAAAGAGAAACTCCTTTTCTTTCCCAATGGGGGAAGCTGTCTGATTGCGCGTTATAAGGTCAGAGAAGTGTCTGAGGCCATCAATAACTTACATTGAGTGAGGTGCTGGAATGGAATTAGTTTGGAAGATAGTATATGTGTTTTTGATATCTGGATTGGAATTGTTTATATTTTTTAAGGTGGATGGAATTGTTCTAACTCTGGAGAGAGTTTTTAAGTCCTTTCTTTTTAAGCTACTTTTAGCAGTTGTTTTTGTAACGATTAGCTATATAGTAGGAAATACTTACCTAACTTATTTTATGGAACCCTTGTACGGCATTGGTTTATCTTTCTTATTGTTAAGAGGGCTTCCTAAAAAACTACTCTTCTTTTATGGTCTCTTCCCAATGATGTTGGTGAATCTTTTTTTCAGGGTAGTCTCCTATTTTGTGATTCCATTTTTGGGGCAAGGGCATGTGTATGATGACCGCTCTTTTATTTGGTTATGTATAAAAATTTTCATTTGCTTTATTTCTCTAGCCTTTTTGAAATGGTTAGACTATGATTTTACTAGTTTGAGAAGGGAGACTCTCGATAAAGGTTTTCAAAAGTCCCTGACTACGATTAACTGGATAATGGGGGCTTACTATCTAGTGATGCAAAGTCTGTCTTTCTTTGAATATGAACAAGGTATTCAATCAACGACTGTTCGCCATCTCATCCTAGTCTTTTACCTACTCTTTTTTATGGGTATTATCAAGAAGCTAGATACCTATTTGAAGGACAAACTCCATGAGAGATTGGACCAAGAACAGGCCTTGCGCTACAGAGATATGGAACGCTATAGTCGGCATATAGAGGAACTTTACAAGGAAGTCCGGAGTTTTCGCCATGACTACACCAACCTCTTGACCAGTTTACGTCTGGGCATTGAAGAGGAGGATATGGAGCAGATAAAAGAGGTCTACGACTCGGTCTTAAAGGATTCTAGTCAGAAATTGCAGGACAACAAATATGACCTTGGCAGATTGGTAAATATTCGGGACCGTGCCCTCAAAAGTCTTCTAGCAGGGAAATTTCTAAAAGCTAGAGATAAGAAGATTGTCTTTAATGTCGAAGTTCCTGAGGAGATTCAGGTCGAGGGGATGAGTCTACTTGATTTTCTAACCATTGTGTCCATCCTTTGTGACAATGCTATTGAAGCCAGTGCAGAGGCCAGTCAACCTCATGTTTCAATCGCCTTTTTAAAAAATGGAGCACAGGAGACCTTTATCATTGAAAATTCCATCAAAGAAGAGGGCATAGATATTTCTGAGATTTTCTCCTTTGGAGCCAGTTCTAAAGGGGAAGAGAGAGGAGTTGGTCTCTATACTGTTATGAAAATTGTGGAAAGCCATCCTAATACCAGTCTAAATACCACCTGTCAAAATCAAGTCTTTCGTCAGGTTTTAACAGTTCACTCGATGTCAGTTGATGATTAGAAGATCTGTGGAAAGAAGTACCGCCTGTAGTCATCAATTAAAATGCCATAGTATATGAGGTACCCTATATGAATAAGAAATCCTTTTTTATCATCTGTTCTACGTTGATTATAGCATCGAATCTTCTCATGATTTCCGTGGTGAATAAGGGAGAAGGAACAGGGAGCAACCTGTTTGTGATTGCTATAGCCTGTGTTATGTTACCAGTCTTTTTATATGCAGTTGAAAACCAACTGACTTCATTGATAAGAGTAGAATCAATACTCCTGATTCAGTTGGCAGTTATATCTCTACTCCGTCTTGTCAACAGAATAGGGAGTACGCCTGAAATTCTCAACATTATCATTACCCTTATCGCTTTGGCAAGTGGAACAGCTGCTATCCTTGTTGCGATCATGAGAATATATGAGAACATACGGAAGTGAGGGTGAGTAGTTTTCTATTTTGTATTTTCACATTGTCAAGTTCCCCAGGGCAAGTATGTTTTTCATGCTTGCTTTTTTTATTTTTAACAATTCAAGATGTTTTGATGACCGTTTGTGATTTGGATGGAAAATTTTAAAAAATAGTAGTATACTAGCCTTATTAAGGTTGTAATAGGACGAAAGTAAAAAGAGGTATTCCTCGTGAATGCAAAAACAACGTTACAATTGGCTATTATGGTTGCTTAAAGGCTTGAGCTTGTATGTAGAGGAGCTGTACTTGGAGGTAATTATGGATTTCAAAAGTTTTCTTATTGTTTTTGTTGTTGGTATGTTTGTTTCTTTTATTACTTCTTTAATTAGGGAAAAATTTTTAAAATCTCCAAAGAAGAATAAAGATAGATCTAATTAGATAAAGAGATTTTTTATCGCTAGTTTAATCTACAGGGGAGTTTCTTTAATATTGTTTCGCCTGTTAAAATGATATGTGATAGCAGGATAAAAAATCTACAAATTAAGTTGGTATCAATATGGTGTAAATGGCAAGTATGTTTTCCATGCTTGCTTTTTTAATTTTTTACAATTCAAGATGTTTTGATGACCATTTATGATGTGAGTGTTCCAAGGATAAAATGAGTGCTATACTAGCAGTGTAAAGGTTGTAGCTAAACTAAGATAAAGCATACATTTAGGAGGAAATTTTATGAAGAAAAAAATACTGATTATTTTCGTTCTATATCTGATCATGTCTACCCTTCTTTATCCGCTTAGGGAGAGTATTTGGTATCATCTATTTTATACCATAGCCTATATGATTGCGGTTGTGATCTATTTTGCTTTAACTAAAAAGAAAGGAGCAAAGAAATGAAAGCTTTTCTTGCTAAAAAACGGAACATCTTCCTTACGAGATTGTTCCTAGGTCAGTTGCCCTTGCTTGTCTCTACTTATCTATTTCTATCTCGTCAGTTTTTAAATTTTTCATTGGTTTTCCAATTTCTTTTAGTGGTTATTAACTTGGCCTCTATTTTGGTTACTGTTTACCTCACTAGGGAGATGAGGATAAGAGAGTTTGAAGATGATGATTTGGTTAGTCCTAGAACCAATCAACTTATGTATATCGGTTTGACAGGTTTTATGTCTATCATTTGTTTGTATAGAGGTATCACAGCAGGAGAATCTTACCAACAACTAATTGCCTATATTGGCGCTATTCTCTGCTTGCTTATCATGCTTTTGCTCATTTGGGGCTTGAAGTATTATAAAAAGTAGCTTGCCTTCTTCTTCTGACAGAATCTTTGATTAGAAGGCTCTATTAAACTGTCCGTGAAATAAGTGAATGGAGGTATTTAAAATGAAATATAGATTATTTCTTGTTATTTTCTTGAGTAGTGTGTTGAATATTCTTTTAGGGACATTTTTACAAATCTCTAATGTATCGATTGGGTGGCTTGTTCTCTACAGTGGATTATTTGAAGCAGGCATTTTCCTTCTTGCTAATAAAGGGGTGGCGGTAAAAATCAAGGAAGTAGACATTCGAAACCGCTTTAAATTTATTTTTGGAAAAACCTTATGGTTTCAAATTCTTTTGCTCATCTTTTTGATGGTCAAACTTTATCTTGGTTTGGATGCGAGGTTGATTTTATTCTATGGACATATTTTCATTGTCTTTAATGCCTTAATGTATCTATTATCTAGTAGTCAGGTTAGCCTTAAAAAGAACAAGCTGTCTTCTTAATCTTGCAGTAATAGAGCCTGACAAGGCGAGCCATCCTGTCTTGTAGATAGTAGGAGGAATTCTATGAAAAAACACCCTATTCTTTTCAAAACGAGTGCAATTCTTTCTTATTTGTTTCTGTTTTTCGGACTGTCTTGGACGACCCAATTTTGGAGCAATTATTGGGAGTTCTCGTCTTGGGTAGGAAATATTATCTGGATTCGAAACATCATCAGCCTTCTCTTTATCTGCTTGATGATTTGGATTTTGGTTAGGTCGGGCCATGCTTATCTCTTTCGTATCCCTAGAAAAAAGTGGTTGAGCTATTCCGTCCTGACGGTGTTAGCAGCTGTTGTGCTTATCTGTTTTAACTATCTGACAGCTAAACACGTTCAGGGGACGAACGAAGGTTGGAATTTGTTTATTGCCTATAGTGAGACCAATTTTGCGGAGTTTGGTGTTTACCTAACCTTAATCGTACTAGGACCTCTGATGGAAGAATTGGTGTGTAGAGGACTGCTTCAACATGCCTTCTTTAAGAATTCGAGGTGGGGGCTGGATCTTCTCTTTCCGTCATTCTTATTTGCCTTGCCCCACTTTTCTAGCTTGCCAAGTTTCGCAGATATTCTTGTCTATACGGCAGTGGGCTGTCTATTTGCCTGTCTAACACGTTATACGAAGAGTATCTATCCTTCTTATTCGATTCATATTGTTAATAATATCATCGCAAACTTACCATTTTTGCTCACTTTTTTACATAGGGTCTTGGGGTAAAAAAACAAAAGTCTTGCTTTTCAGCCATAGAGGAGGTTACCATGTATAAACACTTATTTTTCCTAGATTCCAAAACCTTAGACTGGTTGACTCCTTATATTCTGGTCTTGGCTTCTGACACCATTACCTTTAATGTTTTTGTGCTAACCTTTGTATCTGTTATGGCCTTTTATTTCCTAAACCCCATGCTATCTTTAATGGCTATCTTTTTAGGGGGTGGTTATGTGGTCGGATTTTGGTTACTCAAATGATTTGTTTTGGAAAGGCTAGAACTAAAGAATGACGTGTAGGGAAGTTTGGTGGGGAGGATAGTTTTATGGAGTTTTTTGATAAATTTCATGCCTTGTGCTTTGGATTTTTAGTACTACTAATCGTCATTACAGTTCCTTATACGATTAACCACGGGGATTTTTTTCAAAATGAATCTGAATTGATTATTGTAAGTCTTCTAGTAACCTCGCTGAGTGTTGCTTATGCTAGAAAGTTTGATATGATTTCTTTTGGGATGTTAAGCAAGAAACAACTTTTGCTTTTCACTGCAATCTTTCTTCTAAGTGTACTTGAGACGCTGGTTTATATTCATTTCTTCGCTGTTTCTTCTGGCGCAGGAGTTCAACACTTGGCGGAAGTCAGCAGAGGAATTTCTCTGTCTTTGATTTTGACTTCCTCAGTTTTTGGCCCCATCCAGGAGGAACTCATTTTCAGAGGACTTCTTCAAGGTGCGGTTTTTGACAACTCTTGGTTAGGGCTTGTGCTAACTTCCTCTCTCTTTTCTTTCATACATGGACCTTCTAATGTCCCTTCGTTTATTTTTTATCTACTTGGGGGCTTGTTGCTGGGCTTTGCTTATAAAAAGAGCCAAAACCTATGGGTTTCTACTCTAGTCCACATGTTTTACAACAGTTGGCCACTCTTATATTATTTATAAAAATTATGAAAAGGTAAGTAGGAGATTGTGCTTACCTTTTTCTTTCTATAATGATACTCAAGCCAATCCAGAGGCTTTTCTTTGAGAATCGGGTGTGGAGCGGTTGACGAATAGGGCAAAAACTAGTAGAATAGTAAGGAAACTTTATACGGAGGAAAGAAATGGATTTGGGTGATAATGAGCTAACACTGACTCCCATACCTGGGAAAAGTGGCAAGGCTTATATGGGTAGCTATCCTGATGGAAAGCGCATCTTTGTAAAAATGAACACCTCTCCAATCCTACCTGGTCTAGCTAGAGAACAAATTGCTCCACAATTATTATGGAGTCGCCGTTTGGCAGATGGGCGTGATATGTGTGCTCAAGAATGGTTGACAGGCAAGATATTGACCCCCTATGATATGAATCGTAAGCAAATCGTCAATATTTTAACCCGTCTTCATCGCTCACGTCCGTTGATGACACAGTTGAGTCGTTTGGGCTATGCCATGGAAACACCTGTAGATTTACTACAGTCTTGGCAGGAAACGGCTCCAGATGCTTTGCGTAAAAATCATTTTATCAGTGAAGTGATGGCTGATTTACGTCAGACTATTCCAGGATTTAGAGAGGACCATGCGACCATTGTCCATGGAGATGTACGACATAGTAATTGGATTGAGACAGATAGTGGCTTGATTTATTTGGTAGATTGGGATTCGGTTCGCTTGACCGACCGCATGTTGGATGTGGCCCATATGCTCTGCCATTATATTCCAGAACATCAGTGGAAGGAATGGTTGACCTACTACGGTTACAAGTACAATCAAACGGTATTAAGTAAATTGTATTGGTACGGTCAATTGTCTTACTTGAGCCAGATTTCCAAGTATTATATGAACCAAGATTTAGAAAATGTCAATCGGGAGATTCATGGCTTGCGTCACTTCCGAGACAAGTATGGAAAGAGAAGATGAGAGTTAGAAATCGTAAAGGGGCGACAGAATTACTAGAGGCAAATCCCCAGTATGTGGTCCTCAATCCCTTGGAAGCCAAGGGGAAATGGCGGGACTTGTTTGGCAATGACAACCCCATTCATGTGGAAGTTGGAAGTGGAAAGGGTGCCTTTGTTTCAGGTATGGCTAAGCAAAACCCTGACATCAACTATATCGGGATTGATATTCAAAAGTCTGTTTTGAGCTACGCTTTGGACAAGGTGCTTGAAGTTGGAGTACCGAACATCAAGCTCTTGTGGGTAGATGGTTCTGACTTGACTGACTACTTTGAAGACGGTGAGATTGATCGCTTGTATCTGAATTTTTCAGATCCTTGGCCTAAAAAACGCCATGAAAAGCGTCGGTTGACCTACAAGACCTTCTTGGATACCTTCAAGCGTATCTTGCCTGAAAATGGTGAAATTCATTTCAAGACGGATAACCGTGGCTTGTTTGAGTACAGCCTAGTGAGTTTTTCTCAGTATGGCATGAAGCTCAATGGTGTCTGTCTAGACTTACATGCCAGTGATTTTGAAGGCAATGTCATGACAGAATACGAGCAAAAATTCTCCAACAAGGGGCAAGTTATCTATCGAGTTGAGGCAGAATTTTAAGAAATAGCCTGAAATCAGGCTGTATAAGTGCTTTTGCTTTACATAAGTTGGCAAACGTGCTATACTAAAGGTAAGAATATAAGAAAGTGAGGCGGGGAAATATCTTCGCCTCTTGCTTATGAGGAGGTGGACGCAATCGCAACAATCGTAGAATTAGTCAGAGAAGTTGTAGAACCTGTCATAGAAGCTCCTTTCGAACTCGTGGATATCGAGTATGGAAAGATTGGCAGTGACATGATTCTCAGTATTTTTGTAGATAAACCTGAAGGAATTACCTTGAACGACACGGCAGACTTGACAGAAATGATCAGTCCTGTCCTAGACACCATCAAGCCAGATCCCTTCCCAGAACAATATTTCCTAGAAATCACCAGTCCAGGCTTGGAACGTCCTTTGAAAACAAAGGATGCCGTTGCTGGAGCGGTTGGGAAATACATCCATGTCGGGCTCTACCAAGCCATCGATAAGCAAAAGGTCTTTGAAGGAACCTTGTTGGCCTTCGAAGAGGAAGAGTTGACTATGGAATATATGGACAAAACGCGTAAGAAAACCGTCCAAATTCCATACAGTTTAGTATCAAAAGCACGTTTAGCAGTTAAATTATAGAAAAAGAAAGGATAGCTTTTGAGGATTCAAAAGTGAAGAAAACATGAGTAAAGAAATGCTAGAGGCCTTCCGTATTTTGGAAGAAGACAAGGGAATCAAAAAAGAAGACATCATCGACGCAGTAGTAGAATCGCTTCGTTCCGCTTATCGCAGACGCTATGGTCAATCAGACAGCGTAGCTATTGACTTCAACGAAAAAACAGGTGACTTTACCGTTTATACTGTCCGTGAAGTGGTTGATGAAGTATTTGATAGCCGTTTGGAAATCAGCTTGAAAGATGCTCTTGCCATTAATTCAGCCTATGAACTTGGTGACAAAATCAAGTTTGAAGAAGCACCTGCTGAGTTTGGTCGTGTAGCAGCTCAATCTGCCAAACAAACCATCATGGAAAAAATGCGCAAGCAAACACGTGCCATCACTTACAATACTTACAAAGAACATGAGCAAGAAATCATGTCTGGTACAGTAGAACGCTTTGACAACCGCTTTATCTATGTCAACCTCGGCAGCATCGAAGCCCAATTGTCAAAACAAGACCAAATTCCTGGAGAAGTTTTTGCTTCCCACGATCGTATCGAAGTTTATGTCTACAAGGTTGAAGACAACCCTCGCGGTGTCAACGTCTTTGTTAGCCGTAGCCATCCAGAAATGATCAAACGTTTGATGGAGCAAGAAATTCCAGAAGTTTATGATGGAACTGTTGAAATCATGAGCGTGGCTCGTGAAGCTGGTGACCGTACGAAGGTTGCCGTTCGTAGCCACAATCCAAACGTGGACGCTATCGGTACAATCGTTGGACGTGGTGGAGCGAATATCAAGAAGATTACTAGTAAATTCCACCCAGCTCGTTACGATGCTAAGAGCGACCGTATGGTGCCAATTGAAGAAAATATCGACGTTATCGAGTGGGTAGCAGATCCAGCTGAATTTATCTACAATGCCATCGCTCCTGCTGAAGTTGATCAAGTTATCTTTGACGAAAACGACAGCAAACGTGCCTTGGTGGTTGTTCCTGATAACAAGCTTTCTCTTGCCATTGGTCGTCGTGGACAAAACGTTCGCTTGGCAGCTCACTTGACTGGTTACCGTATCGATATCAAGTCTGCTAGTGAATTTGAAGCCATGGAAGAAGCTGCTTCGGTAGATTTGGAAGCAGAAAACGATACTGTAGAAGAATAAAAGCTGCTAGAGGAGGGAAAAATGAAAACGAGAAAAATCCCTTTGCGCAAGTCTGTTGTGTCCAATGAAGTGATTGATAAGCGGGATTTGCTCCGCATTGTCAAGAACAAGGAAGGGCAAGTCTTTATTGATCCGACAGGCAAGGCCAATGGCCGCGGCGCTTATATCAAGCTAGACAATGCAGAAGCCTTAGAGGCGAAAAAGAAGAAGGTCTTTAACCGTAGCTTTAGCATGGAAGTGGAAGAAAGCTTTTATGACGAGTTGATCGCTTATGTGGATCACAAAGTGAAAAGAAGAGAGTTAGGACTTGAATAAGCAAAAGATAAGCAATCTCTTGGGACTTGCTCAGCGAGCAGGGCGGATTATATCGGGTGAAGAATTGGTGGTCAAGTCCATTCAAGATGGCAAGGCCAAGTTGGTCTTTCTAGCCCATGATGCTGGACCCAATCTGACCAAGAAGATTCAAGATAAAAGTCATTATTATCAAGTAGAAATTGTAACCGTGTTTTCAACACTGGAATTAAGCATAGCAGTCGGAAAATCGAGAAAGGTTTTGGCTGTAACAGATGCTGGATTTACAAAGAAAATGAGGTCTCTTATGGAATAGAAGAGGAGGACATGATTTGTCTAAGAAAAGATTGTACGAAATCGCAAAAGAACTTGGAAAAGAAAGTAAAGAAGTTGTAGCGCGTGCAAAAGAGTTGGGCTTGGATGTGAAAAGCCACTCATCAAGTGTGGAAGAAGCTGTCGCTGCAAAAATCGCTGCCAGCTTTAAGCCTGCAGCTGCTCCGAAAGCAGAAGCAAAACCTGCAGCCCCAAAAGCAAGTGCAGAAAAGAAAGCCGAAAAATCTGAGCCAGCTAAACCAGCTGTAGCTAAGGAAGAGGCAAAACCGGCTGAGCCAGTTGCTCCGAAGGCAGAAAAAGTAGCAGCTAAACCGCAAAGTCGTAATTTCAAGGCTGAGCGTGAAGCCCGTGCCAAAGAGCAGGCAGAACGACGCAAGCAAAATAAAGGCAATAACCGTGACCAACAACAAAACGGCAACCGTCAGAAAAACGACGGTCGTAATGGCGGAAAACAAGGTCAAGGCAACCGCGACAATCGTCGCTTTAATGACCAAGCTAAGAAACAGCAAGGTCAGCAAAATCGTGGAAACGAGCGCCGTCAACAAGAGGACAAACGTTCAAATCAAGCGACTCCACGTATTGACTTTAAAGCCCGTGCAGCAGCCCTAAAAGCAGAGCAAAATGCAGAATATGCCCGTTCAAGTGAGGAACGTTTCAAGCAGACTCAGGCTGCCAAAGAAGCCTTGGCCCAAGCTAACAAACGCAAGGAGCCAGAGGAAATCTTTGAAGAAGTGGCTAAGTTAGCTGAACAAGCCCAACAAGCGCAACAAGAACAGCAAGTTCAAGCAGTGGTTGAAGTCGTCCCTGAGAAAACAGAACCTGCAGTGGATACACGTCGTAAAAAACAAGCTCGACCAGACAAAAATCGTGACGATTATGATCATGAAGAAGATGGTCCTAGAAAACAACAAAAGAATCGAAGTAGTCAAAATCAAGTGAGAAATCAAAAGAATAGTAACTGGAATAACAACAAAAAGAACAAAAAAGGCAATAACAAGAACAACCGTAATCAGACTCCAAAACCTGTTACAGAGCGTAAATTCCATGAATTGCCAACAGAATTTGAGTATACAGATGGTATGACCGTTGCGGAAATCGCAAAACGTATCAAACGTGAACCAGCTGAAATCGTTAAGAAACTCTTTATGATGGGTGTCATGGCCACACAGAACCAATCCTTGGATGGAGAAACCATCGAACTCCTCATGGTAGATTATGGTATCGAAGCCAAACAAAAAGTTGAAGTGGATAATGCCGACATCGAACGTTTCTTTGTCGAAGATGGTTATCTCAATGAAGATGAATTGGTTGAGCGTCCACCAGTTGTAACTATCATGGGACACGTTGACCACGGTAAAACAACACTCCTAGATACCCTTCGTAACTCTCGTGTTGCGACAGGTGAAGCAGGTGGTATCACTCAGCATATCGGTGCCTACCAAATCGTGGAAAATGGCAAGAAGATTACCTTCCTTGATACACCAGGACACGCGGCCTTTACATCTATGCGTGCGCGTGGTGCTTCTGTTACCGATATTACGATCTTGGTCGTAGCGGCAGATGACGGGGTTATGCCTCAGACTATCGAAGCCATTAACCACTCAAAAGCGGCCAACGTTCCAATCATCGTAGCCATTAACAAGATTGATAAACCAGGTGCTAACCCAGAACGTGTTATCGGTGAATTGGCAGAGCATGGTGTTATGTCAACTGCTTGGGGTGGAGATTCTGAATTTGTTGAAATTTCAGCTAAATTCAACCAAAATATCGAAGAATTGTTGGAAACAGTCCTTCTTGTGGCTGAAATCCAAGAACTCAAGGCAGACCCAACAGTGCGTGCGATCGGTACAGTTATCGAAGCGCGCTTGGATAAAGGAAAAGGTGCGGTCGCAACCCTTCTTGTACAACAAGGTACCTTGAATGTTCAAGACCCAATCGTTGTCGGAAATACCTTCGGTCGTGTCCGTGCTATGACCAATGACCTTGGACGTCGTGTTAAGGTAGCAGGCCCATCAACACCAGTGTCAATCACAGGTTTGAACGAAGCGCCGATGGCAGGTGACCACTTTGCCGTTTACGAAGATGAAAAATCTGCGCGTGCAGCAGGTGAAGAACGTGCCAAACGTGCCCTCATGAAACAACGTCAAGCTACCCAACGTGTCAGCCTTGAAAACCTCTTTGATACCCTTAAAGCTGGTGAACTCAAATCAGTTAACGTTATCATCAAGGCCGACGTACAAGGTTCAGTTGAAGCCCTTTCTGCCTCACTTCAAAAGATCGATGTGGAAGGTGTTAAAGTTACCATCGTCCACTCAGCGGTTGGTGCCATCAATGAATCTGACGTAACACTTGCGGAAGCTTCAAATGCCTTTATCGTTGGTTTCAACGTACGCCCTACACCACAAGCTCGTCAACAAGCTGAAGCTGACGATGTGGAAATCCGTCTCCACAGCATTATCTACAAGGTTATCGAAGAGATGGAAGAAGCCATGAAAGGGATGCTTGATCCAGAATTCGAAGAAAAAGTTATCGGTGAAGCAGTTATTCGTGAAACCTTCAAGGTGTCTAAAGTGGGAACTATCGGTGGATTCATGGTTATCAACGGTAAGGTTACCCGTGACTCAAAAGTCCGTGTTATTCGTGACGGTGTCGTTATCTATGACGGCGAACTCGCAAGCTTGAAACACTACAAAGACGACGTGAAAGAAGTGACAAACGGCCGTGAAGGTGGATTGATGATCGATGGCTACAATGATATCAAGACTGATGATGTGATTGAGGCCTATGTCATGGAAGAAATTAAGAGATAAGATTTTTTGCTCCTTTCTTAGGTGGTGAGGGACGCAAGCAAACCGATGGTTTCAGTGCTTATTTTTGAGCCTAGAGTCTCAAAAATCCCCTGTGATGGGACTGATAAATCAGTTCCATCACTTTCACCACGGCGAAAGAAGCAGATGATTTCAAATTGAACTTCGTTCCAATTTGAAATGAAAATCAATAAATTTAAAAATAGCTAGGTCTGCTGGCCTAGCTTTTGGTTCAAAGTAGAGAAAGGAATATCATGGCAAATCATTTCCGTACGGACCGTGTGGGCATGGAAATCAAGCGTGAAGTCAATGAGATTTTGCAAAAGAAAGTCCGTGATCCGCGTGTTCAAGGCGTGACCATCACAGATGTTCAGATGCTAGGTGACTTGTCTGTAGCCAAGGTTTACTACACCATTTTGAGTAACCTTGCTTCGGATAACCAAAAAGCCCAAATCGGGCTTGAAAAAGCAACTGGTACCATCAAACGTGAACTTGGTCGCAATTTGAAATTGTACAAAATCCCAGATTTGACCTTCGTCAAAGACGAGTCCATCGAGTATGGAAACAAGATTGACGAAATGCTACGCAATCTGGATAAGAACTAAAGAAGAGGGACAACCCTCTTTTTTGGTGGAGGAAATAGGTGGAATTTGAAATGGAAAAATATTCTTTTAAAAAAGGGATTCTATATTTTTTAATGTTAGCTAATCAGAAAATGCTTTTTTTTTTTAGGAAATATGATATGATGATTTCATAAATAAAGGAGATTCTATCAATGAATAATGTAAAAAAAGTTTGTCGTTTAGCTTTGCTATGTCTTTCCGTCTCTACTCTAGTTGCTTGTAGTTCTCTTTCTGAAAAAACAAGTAGCTCTTCTAGTGAGAATCAAACAGAAGCTTCATCTAGTAGTTCTGAAAAGAAAGGGTTGTTTGCCAAAGCAAAAGAAAAACTCAGTTCAAGCGATTTCAATCCACAAGATGTTAGTGATACGACAATTGAGTCTATAAGAACCTATGAAGATTACTTGATTATGAATGAGAAAATAATCGATAATTACTATACAGAAGCAGACGAAGCCTTTAAAGGAACTGTTTTAGAAGATAGCGCTGCTATTCAAGAACTAAAAGATAGCACTAAAAAAGAAATGGAAGATTTGAAAAAACAATATGGTCCGCTAAAGAAAGCACCGATTCAAGGAAAAGAAGAAGTGATTAAGACTCTAAAAGATTATCGTGATAATCTACATGAACAAGTGGAGCAGTGGAAAGCTAGTCTTTGATAGGAAGAGTGGAGTTCGATATGGATTATCAATTATTGCCACATGAATATATGGTTATGAATAGTGACCATGTGAGTTTTGGGAAAACTGGTTTGTCTACAGATGAATTAATTTTAACGAATCTACACTTAATATATATCAAAAAAGGTTTATGGGGAGGAAAAAAAGATCAGGTTACCATACCCATTAACCAGATTAAAATTTTTGAAGGGAAACCTCAAGTTTCAGTAACCAAAACCAATGGTGTGAAACGGCTGGAAATTTATTATAATGGCGGACAAGCTATCTTTTCATTTAATAATACTAAGGATACTGACAAGTGGGCTAGGAACATTATTAAATTGATTTCAGGTGATACAAGTAATTTTGAAACCTTGGGAGATAGTAGCTTGTTTGGAGCAGATGTTTTAGCAGAAACATTTAAGGATACATTTGACACTTTTAAAGCAGGGCTTGGGATTAAGGATGCAGAGCCAGAAAAGATTTCAACCAAGTGTAGCTTTTGTGGAGCACCTTTGTCAGGTCAAGTAAAGCAAACAGTAAGATGTGCCTATTGTGATATGGAACAAAGTTTATAAGGGGGCAATTAAATGGGGTTGATAAAAGCAATCACAGATTCTATTGGTGGGACATTTGCAGATCAGTGGAAAGAAATTATCACAGTTCATGCTTTTGATGAACATACAGCTGTAAGTCCAGGTATTGTTCAAGAAAGTAATAATGGTAGGGGTGTCAATACGAAGGGATCTGTAGGTGTTATTTCGAACGGATCCAAGATTTTTATTCCAGAAAATACGGCTGCCTTTATCTTTAGTCAGTCTGGTATCGAGGAAATTATTACAGAACCAGGTGGATATGAATACCAAAATGGTGAGAGCAGTGTTTTTAACGGTGATGGATTGAAAAAGTCACTGTTTGACAATGTTGTTAATCGTGTTGGATTCGGTGGTCAAAGTGATCAGCAAAAACAGATTTGCTTTGTTAATTTGAGAGAAATTCGTGATATTAAATTTGGGACTCGCGGTCCAGTCATGTATAATGATTTGTTTTATGGGACAGATTTAGAAGTACGTGCTTTTGGAACATTTTCTATCCAAATTACAGATGCTAAGCAATTTATCAGAAACTTTCTTCCTGCCAATGTGACTTATTATACCTTTGATAGTGCTCAAGCTAGATCACAAATAGTAACAGAATTTCTTCAATCTTTTATTGTTGCACTTAATTCTTTGTCAACAACTTATCGTATTTCACAATTGCCGTCACAAGCTTCAGTTCTTGCAGAACAAGTATCAAATGATGGACAGTATGCAGGGACTTGGAAAGAACGTTTTGGATTTGAGATTGTAAAAGTTGCCATTGCTAATATTGAGTTCTCACCAGAATCTAAGGAACTGGTTAAACAATTTTCATCAAATAAGATGAATTTAAAAGCTTATGATGATGTATCGCAGAAAGCCTCTAATATTGCAGCACAACAAAAAATTGCATCAGGAGTGGAGCAACATGGTCTAGGTGATGGTGCAGGGATGATTTTTGGTATGAATATGGCACAAGGTTTAGATGAAAAAGCCATGAAACCAAATCTATCATTAGATGAGCAAATCGAAGCACTTACAAAACTAAAATCTCTTTTAGATGCAGGGATATTATCCCAGGAAGAATTTGATCGAAAGAAAAAAGAAATTATGGATTTATAAGATGAAGCTCGAAAGTTCATAG
>NZ_AEDV01000082.1 GCF_000148545.1 Streptococcus mitis SK597
TACTTGAATACGGCAAGGTGAAGCTGACGTAGTTTGAATTTGATTTTCGAAGAGTATAAATACAGACTAGAGCTCAGTTGCCTTATGCCCAGGCTACTGAGTTTTTATTTTTTCGACAATAAAAGAGGACCTACTGATCCTCTTTTTCATCATATCAAATCCTTGATTTTCAACATTATCTGTTTTAACCGAAAACTCAAAACAGTACTTTCAAACATCTTTTCCTAGTTAGGTAAATCAGTATTCTGATTAGCAGCCTTGCTCCATTGATACCAACCAACTAGACTGTTGATGAGATAAATCAGGTATTTCCCTTGAATTTGCAGGCTTTCTCCCCACCAGAGATAGATTGAAAAGACATTAGTAGCTGCCCAGAATATCCATTGTTCACGGTAAACAGCTGTCATGAGGATTTGCCCGACCTCTTTGGTCGGATCTGTGATTGAATCACGATAGGGACGATTGGCACCAATAGACTGATAAATGAATCCAAAGACCAACCATCAAAGAATACTAATGGAAAGATACTTGGTCCAACCCTTGCCATCCAGCTTACGCGCGACAAACTCTTGTTGTTCTTTCTTAAACTGGGCTTGATAAATCCAAACCAAGAGACCAATTGGCTGCATAATTGTAAAATAGAGAATTGTTAAAACCTCACCATAGAAGCCTTTTTGAAGGGCAAGCACCAGATAAATGATGGAATTAATCAAACCAAATAGGTAGTTACTAGCACGACCTTCAGCTTCTCAAAGAGCAGAAAAAAGGTTAGTAAGGCTTGAGAGATGAATCATTTTAAAGGCAAACAATTCCAACAAGACGTCATCATTGTCGCTGTTGGTTATTACCTACGTTACAATCTGAGCTATCGTGAAGTTCAGGAATTGCTTTATGACCGTGGAATAAATGTTTGTCACACTACGATTTATCGGTGGGTTCAAGAATACAGTAAAATCCTCTATCATCTCTGGAAAAAGAAAAATAAACAGTCCTTCTATTCGTGGAAAATGGATGAAACCTATATCAAAATTAAGGGGCGTTGGCATTATCTCTATCAAGCGATTGATGCGGACGGTTTAACATTGGATATCTGGTTACGAAAGAAACGTCGAGCAGACGATAACAGCTATAAGTTAGAAGATACCGCCTATCAAGAAGATAAAGCACGCAAAGCAGAAACCGAAGATAAGCTAGCTATTAAAGCAATGAAAAGCAAGTACACCACGCTATTGCTAGAAAATATGTTGCTAAGTCCGTTTGAAATGCAAGATACAAAAATCATGGCAGGATTGCAAGTCCATGTTTACCCCCTCTATGACGAACTGAAAGAATTAAGAGGGCTAAATAGTGTTAAAGACCACTTGTCTTATGTTGCCAGCAGACGTGAAGAATATTCTAAGCATAATATCGCACGCTACCTCAAAAAAGCCATTGAACAATATCTACCAACGGTTAAAAGGCAGGACTTAAACCATGAGTGAAGACTTAAAAACGATCAAAGAGCTGGCGGATGAGTTGAGTGTTACAAAACAAAATATTCAATATCACTACCAAAGGTTACCAAAAGAATTACAGCTTAAAAGTTCCAATGGGTCTAATCTAATAAATTCTAAAGCAGAAAAAATAATTTTAGGTAATGTAGAAAGTAGTAGCAAATCAAATACCAAAGACCAACAAATAGAAAAACTAACTAATTTGTTAGACCAGTAACAACGATTAGCCTTGCAAGATAAAAAGTTGCTAGAAGAATACAAGGCGGAAAATGATAACTTAAAAGTCCTCAAAATGCCCTCACAGGAAACAGAATTCAAACACTTAGACAATCAATATAAAGATGAAGTGAACGCTCTTAAAGAGAAGTTGGAAAATTTGCATGAACAAATCAAAGATCAAAAAAGGATAGAAGAACAAGAAAAACCAATAAAATGGTGGGGACTATGGCGAAAATAGATGATTCAGTTAAAAAGAACGTTCCAGAATTGCGATTTAAAGGATTCACGGATGAATGGGAACAGCGTGAGTTGGGAGACGAAGTTCGAATAGTGATGGGACAGTCTCCTAATTCAGAAAATTATACTGATGATCCTAATGGGCGCTAAAAATGCGAAGACCTATGAAGACCTATTTTGTATTAGTCAAACAAAAAATCCAAAAGAAATGGTATATGATTATGACCATGAAACGAAGTAAAATCAAACCGAGTGATCTGAGGAAGCACCCGATGATCATGAAACGTTATTAAACACAAAAGTCACCCATGTGAGTTCTTGCCAGAAGCTGAAGTTAATCCTTCAACTTGGGAAACACGCAGAGGTGACTTTTTCTATACATCTCGATTTTTCTGGCAATAATCATTAACCGATAAATATGTCTGTGAATCACCCAGCGACTCCGCTATGTCCATAATCCGCGGTGGTAGTAATCCCACTCGCTGAACAAGTTCGTGATTGCTGAACAATTCCCGTGGACTGCCGGCGAAGCCAAACTTCCCGTGTTCCATAACATACACCGACTCAAACTCGGCGGCGACCCAATCCATGTCATGGGTGATGGTCACAACTTGGTGGCCCGAATCAGCCAACTGATGGAAAATTGCGGTCAACTTGCGCCGGCTTTCCCAATCAAGCGACATCATCGGCTCATCAAATAAATAAATCGCCGGATCCACTGCCAAAACTGTGGCAACGCTCAACAGCTTGCGTTCCGACAATGACAGGTCATATGGACTTTCAGCTGTTTTATCATCCAAGCCAACTCTTTTTAGAGCCGCTAAAGCCCGCCTCGTAATCGTGTCGTGGTCATCCATGACCTGCGCGACATTCCACTCCACCTCTCGTTGAACGGTCGGGTTGAAAAGCTGATCGTCAGGATTCTGAAAAGTAATCCCAACCTTCAGTAACTTTTCGACTGGTTTAAGATCATTAAAATTTTCTCCATCGATCTTAATCACACCGGTTTGTGGTGTCAGCAAGCCCGTCAACAATTTGAAGAGCGTTGATTTGCCGGCACCATTTTGGCCGACAATAGCCACCATCGGATCGGCGAAGTGTTTGTCTTCAACATCCAAGCTAAAGGACCGTTCCGGATAAGTGAACGTCAGGTGGCTTAGTTCAATTGTGGACATAACGAACCTCCTTCAGATCAGCGTAATTCACCGGATACCGGCCATCAGCCAAGTGCCAATCCATTTTTTGAGCAAGTTGCTGGATTGTCGGGGCTGGAATCTGCCAGTCAGCTGCCAAATGATTAAACACCTCACCCGGCCTGCCCTGGGCTACCATTTGACCCTCGTGCAGCACCCACACAACGTCGGCGACTTCGCACAAATCGTCAATTTCACTGGTGACAATGAAGACAGTCGTCTCTTTGACTTGGGCCAGCCATTGGAAAAATTGCCGGCGGCCAAGGGGATCCATCTCACTGGTCGGATCATCCATAATCAAAACAGCCGGATTAGCCACAATCGCCGTGGCAATTGCCAACCGCTGGATCTGACCACCGGAAAGGCTCTCGGGACGCAAATTCAGCTGTTCAATCAGCCCCATTTGCGTGGCAACTTCTTCAACCCGTTTTTGAATCAGTCCTTCAGCCATTCCCTGATTAATCAAGTCAAAGGCGATTTCATCGGCAACCGTGTCTGCCAACCCGCTTAGTTGGCCAGATGGATTTTGCAGTACAACTCCATTCATGGCATTATAAACGGGCCAATTGTCGGACACTCGCTGGCCAAACATGTGCCAATCGCCCTCAATCTCAGCAGACACAATTTTGGGAATGACCCCTGCCAGCACACGGCACAAAGTCGATTTGCCGGAGTGGCTATTCCCGATAATCCCAACCACCTGGCCGGTATGAACCTCCGCGTTAATCTGACGCAGTTGTGGTTGCTCAGTACCCGGATAACGGGTGGTCAAATTTTCAATTACAATCCGTTTATCTTCGTCCATATCTTCCACCCAATCAATAAAATTGCCAATCCAGTCAGACCAATGTGCAGCGTCCGCGACAGGCGATACACGCGCTGGGAGGTTCTGACAGTCCGGTTGAGATTATCAAAACCTCTCAGTTGGAGAGAAATCGACCGCGTCATCGATTGATCCAAGGTCTTAATCACCAATGGAATTAGAACCGGCAGGACTGACTTTAATTTCTGAATCAACGTTTTTTGCGGATTGGTTCCGCGAACTTTTTGTGCCTGCTGGATTTTCCGCATATTGCGCATCATTTCCGGCAAAATATAACACACCGACATCAGAATGTAGACGGTTTTATAAGACAATCCGGACAGTTCCAAATAGGCCGCGTTTTCTGAAATACTCGTGGTCACCATAAAAAAGCCACTGGTCAAAATAATCACCAATACTCGACAACCCAGAGTGGTGGCATAAATCAGGCCTTCTTTGTAGAACGACACCCCAAGCACAGAAAACAGCACAGTTTGATTCCGACTGTAAAATAACCCTTGGATGATCAGCATGGTGCAAATCAGAAACAGGCTGAATCCCAGCGCCTTAAAGGTGGTAGAACTCAATTTGGAAAATAACAATAGCAGTGTTGCGACAAGAATTAATCCGGCCTGAAGCAATAAATTCATACTGGCAAAGCTCAACAACGTCATGTCCAAGATGAACAAGAGTTTAGTAATCGGATCGATCACCTGGTACCACTTGAGCTTGACCCGTGGCGCTCCAGAAATCAATGTTTTATCAGTCATCATTTATCATCGCTAAAGAAGTGCACCATCCGCTTCGGCAGCTGACGATAGATGAAGAATGCCAGGTAGGCCACGCAGACTTTATCCAAAATATCCAAGACAAACTCATCGGTAAATGAGGCCAGCCACACTGGTGCATGATTGGCGACCATTACCGCAAACAATGAGTCACCCCAAGCGATACCGGTCTGACCACCCCAAAAGATGACGTTGAGTGGCGTTGAAATGACAGCTGAAACGATGGCAATAATAATAGCAGAAACAAATACTCGTCGCGCTGACGAGAACCACCCATTGGCGTGCAAAACTCCGACAGCAATCCCAATTCCGATGCTGGTAATCGCATACACGGTTGAAATTGGCGATAAGGTCAGCCCATAGATCACGTTGTTGATGAAACCACTAATGGCACCGGCAACCGGCCCAGCCAACATGCTGGTAAGAAAGGTTCCCAAAGACCCCAGCCAAACGGGCAACTTTAACCCCTCCGCCAAGGCTTTGGCAACATAGTTAATCCCCACGGCAGCGGGAATCAAAGTCATGGTGGCAGCACTTAACTTAAATTTCCACATACTGGTACGATGAATCGGTTCTGTTTTCATAATCTTCTCCTTTTGTTTTTAAAGAGCCGTGTCTGGATAGACTTTCGGACGCAACGCTCTATTATATATCTACTGAACTGTCTATACACAAGATTTCCAGCCTTAGTCGACATGAGCTGGAAATCTTTATTTGTTAAGTAGTTCACAACACATTATACACCTATTTTGTGAATAGTCAAGTGTATTTACAGTAAAATTCGAAAAATCCTGAAAATTTTCTCTTATTTCCCATTTTTAATGACATTTAATAACTCTAACATAAAAAAGCCCAGACGAAATTGTCTGAGCGTTCTTCTATATAGTCGTTTAAGTAAGTTGATCTTACGATTCTCAAGCTATTTCTTCAACAAACCTTGTTCTTGTAGAAACTCCTTTGCTACTTGTTCTGCTGACTTGCCTTCAACACCGACTTGGTAGTTGAGCTGGCTCATCTGGCTTTCAGTAATTTTACCAGCCAATTTATTGAGAACTGTTTCCAACTCAGGATGTTTCTTGAGAAGAGCTTCTTTCATGAGTGGAGCCCCTTGATAAGGTGGGAAGAGTTGCTTGTCATCTTCCAAGACCTGTAAATCATAACGCTCCAATTCCGCATCAGTCGAATAGGCGTCCGTAATTTGAATATCACCTGACTGAATTGCCTGATAGCGAAGGGCTGGCTCCATGGTCGCTACATTGAGATTGAGACCATACATTGATTGCAAGCCCTTATTACCATCTTCACGGTCATTAAACTCAAGGGTAAATCCAGCCTTCAACTGCCCTTCCACTTTTTTCAAGTCCGAAATGGTCTTCAAGCCATATTCTTGAGCAATCTTTTTCGGAACAGCTACAGCGTAGGTATTTTGATAAGACATGGGTTTGAGATAGGCTAGATGATCCTGTTTGGCAATGCCATCACGCGCCACATTATAAACCTGCTCTGGCTCATGACTCACTTTAGGTGATGGTTGCAGCAAACTTTCAGTCACCGTACCGGTAAATTCAGGATAGATGTCAATATCACCTTTTTTCAAAGCTTCATAGAGGAAGCTTGTTTTCCCAAAATTTGGTTTAACAGTCGCAGTCATACTGGTATTTTCTTCAATCAGCAATTTATACATATTGGCCAAAATTTCTGGTTCTGGACCCAATTTTCCAGCAATAACCAAGTTTTCTTTCTCTTTTTGAGCTAAGAGGGCTGGACTATAAGACAGACCTAGCAATAAGGTCACCAAGGCAAAACCAGAAAAAATCGTCCGCAATTTTGCTTTTTCCATCACTTTTAGTAGGAAGTTAAAGGCAATGGCAAGCACTGCAGAAGAAAGTGCCCCAATCAAAATTAGACTGGCATTATTACGGTCAATTCCCAAAAGGATAAAGGAACCCAGCCCCCCTGCACCAATCAAGGCCGCCAAGGTCGCTGTACCGATAATCAAGACAGCTGCCGTCCGAATCCCAGACATCATAACAGGCATGGCAAGCGGAATTTCAAACTTCTTGAGACGCTCCCATCTAGTCATCCCAAAGGCAATCCCAGCCTCTTGTAGACTTGGATCAATTCCCTTGAGTCCAGTGATAGTATTTTGCAAAATCGGAAAGATCGCATAAATCACTAGAGCTGTCAAAGCCGGCAAGGTTCCAATTCCCATCAAGGGGATAAAGAGCCCCAGCAAGGCCAGAGACGGGATGGTCTGGAAAATCCCTGCAATCTGCAAGACCCAGTCGGCCAACTTCTCATGATAGCGAAGATAAACAGCCAAGGGAATCGAAATAAAAATAGCGAGTAACAAGGTCAACAGTGACAACTGTAAATGTTGAGATAGAGCTGTTACCCAATCACCAAAACGATCCTCAAAAGTTGCAATTAAATTAGTCATGAACACTACCTCCAAACAAGTCTGCTACAAAGTCTGTTGCAGGAGCTTTTAAAATAGTCTCAGGATTCGCTACCTGACGAATCTCTCCATCCTGCAAAACGGCAATACGGTCCGCCAACTTCAAGGCTTCATCCGTATCATGGGTCACAAAAATCGTTGTCATCCCAAACTCTTTATGCAATTCTTTTGTCAGAACCTGCAACTGTTTTCTCGAAATAGCATCCAAGGCTGAAAAAGGTTCATCCATGAGGAGAATCTTGGGCTGACCAATCATAGCACGGACAATACCAACCCGTTGCTGTTCTCCACCAGATAATTCACTAGGCAAACGATGCCCATACTCAGCCACTGGTAAACCAACCTTAGCTAAAAGCTCTTCTGTTTTCTTCGCAATTTCTTCCTTAGTCCAACCCTTCATCTCAGGAATCAAGGCAATATTTTCCGCAACCGTTAGATTGGGAAAGAGAGCAATAGCCTGTAAAACATAACCAGTAGAAAGACGAAGTTCCCGCTCATCATAATCTTTGATGCGCTTGCCATCCATATAAATATTTCCATCAGTCGGTTCCAAGAGACGGTTAATCATCTTAATCATGGTCGTCTTACCGGACCCAGATGGCCCAACTAAAACCATAAACTCTCCATTATCAATCCGTAAATTGACATCTCTCAAGACATCTTTTTCTGTGTAGCGCAAGGCTACATTTTTGTATTCAATCATTCTTTGTCCTCATTTTAAAACTTTCCTCGATTGGTTAAGTCTTCTACCTTAGGCATGACTTCCTTATTGTCCCAATGCTCCACAATTTTCCCGTTCTCTAAACGGAAGATATCGTACCGGGCATAAGCAAGGCCATCAATCTGAGTCTGACCATAGCTAACCACTTAGTTTCCTTGTCCTAAGAGTTGGAAAACAAAGTCAAAAGTGGCCTTTACTTATAAACAGCTAATTTGATCTATTTTAATCCTCTTTTGCCTTCTCTTTCAGATTCGCCAAAATTCTTTCTTGAAAGGCTTCAAACTGACGAATTTCTTCCTCTGAAAAACCTTTGTAAAAAACCGTATCCAATTTCTGACTGACACGATGCCCCACTTCTTTCTGGGACTTGCCTAACTCCGTTAAAACTAAATACTTCTTACGCTTGTCTTCCCCACACGGACTAACAATTACAAGTTTTTGTTCCTCTAGCTTTTTTATCATAGTCGTCAGCGTATTATTCGCAAGCCCAGTCGAAAGCGCGATATCTGTCGCAGTTGCGCAGCCAGTTTCACTATTCCATAAAACCGCTAAAATCTTGCCCTGTTCACCCCTATAAAGAGCCTCAGGATCTTGGCTCAGTAACTTTTGAAAAATCCGTCCATTCAATAAACGAATATGATGGGCTACCAAATGACTATCTTTCATGACACCTCCAATTTATTTCTATATCGAAACGAATAAAACAATTGTAACACTAATTGTTCTAACTGTCAACTATTTCGATTTAGAAATAATTTTTCCCAGTAAAAAAACCTCCTACCCAAGATAGAAGATTTTAATTTTATAAACTTAATCCGTCATGTCCGATACCAAAGTTCGATGCTCCAATGGAACACTGCACATAACTAGCAAGAAAATGAAACCTGACTGAATCCAGAAGAGGGCCAAGTCAAAGATTCCGTGTACAGCAACCACTGTAAGGAAAGACAGATAAAGACCGATAATCGGGCGTTTCCCCGACTCCTGACTCATATCCATCATCAAGCGAACAGGAGGAACAGAAGACAAAACTAATAAAATAGTCCCCACAATTCCATAACTCAGAATCGTATCAATATAAAGACTGTGAGCATGTTCATGATAAGGAGCATTTATTCTAGGATAAGAGTGCATATAGGTCAATGGCCCCTCACCCCAAAAAGGATTTTGCTTAAACAAGGCCATCCCAGCATCCCAGATAGAAATGCGTTCTTCCATAGAAGAATCTAAAGTCCCCATCCGAACTCCTAAATCACTGGAAAAGAGGAAGCTCAAGCCAATCGCAAAGACCCCAATACTAAGCCAAAAGGCCTTCCAGTTTTTAATGGTCGTAAAGAGATAGATGATTGCTCCAGCGATAATAGCAGGAAAGGCAGTTCGATTTTGCGTAAAGTTCAAACCAAAGAGATTCACAAAACCTGCAATCACACAAAATACTTTCAACCAATTCAACTTGGTCGTTGTAAACAGATAGAAGGCAATCATGATACAGAAACAACAAATAATTCCATAATAATTAGGATTAAAGAAGGTCACTTCTGCACGATTCTGATGCCACACCTGCATATTGGGTGAAAGAAAAGCATAGTTGAATTTCTTCACAATTTGGAAATGTTCTAAACTCGCAAAAGCAGCTGACAAGACGCTACCAAACAAGACGAGCTGCAAAATCAATCGAAAGAATTTATGTGATAAAATCGACTGATAATGCAAAAAGAAAACAGTAAATAGAAAAATTCCTACTGAAGCTACAACTCCCATCCAATTTTGTGCAAAAACGGATATAACAGTACTATAGCCAAGAAAAAGAAGCAGCATCGGATGCTCCCCCATTTTCTGAAGAATACTTTTCATGTCTCCTGTAAAAATCAAACTGATAATATATAAACAGAATACAACTACAAAAAGATAAAAGGGTAAAAAGATACTCAGGATAATTCCCAATAAAATCAGCTCTTTACTAGACAACCCTCTCAGCTTTTCAATAAAGCCTATTGATTTCAAAATGAATCCTTTCTCTCCAAATCAGTTGATTCAGATAATAGTAAGCTACCTTTTATTGTACCACTTTTTTAGCAATTTGAAAACAAAGGAAACGTTTTTAAAAATAAAAACCCTATTTTATCAACCATATCAAGGCTTCAAAATGTTACTTCAATTCCGTTCTCAATTACCCGATAAGTCTGATTTTGCAAATCAATTTCTGCTACTGCTGTTACGGACTTATCTTTATTTTGACGTTTGATTACAATGCTGTGAGCTGTTGGTGTTTCAACGTCAATAGTTCCTTCTAAATCAAATGCTTCTGAACGATTACGGAAAGAAAATAGATTGAGAAGTTCCTTCACCACAGGACGTTGGACTTCTTCTGCTATTTCCTCATTGCTATAGTAATGACGATTAATATTTCGACCTTCTTTAGTTTCTTCTAATAATTTCAAATCATTCTTGCCTGCTAATAGACCTACATAGTAAACCTGAGGAATACCTGGGGCAAAAGCTTGAATTAGACGAGCGAGAAAATACTTGACATCATCGTCTCCAAGCGCAGAATAGTAGGTTGAATTGATTTGGTAGATATCTAAATTGTTATACTCGGCACTAGAGTACTTACGTTTGACATTAGCTCCAACCTTATAGAGCTCATTTGAAGCATAGTCGATTTCCTCATCAGTCAGGATATCCTTGACATCCACCACTCCAATCCCATCATGGGTGTCTAGCGTCGTAAATTGCTTCATTGGGCTCATCTTTAACCACTTAGCCAAACGCTCTGTTCTGGAACTGTAAAGAGTATAAAGTGTCACCATTGGAAGAGCAAAATCATAAACATAGTAATCGTGATCCGCTATTTTAAACTGAATCGAATAATGTTCATGAATCTCAGGTAAGAGCTCTGTCCCATATTCAGCAGCGATGTCTCGAACTTTGTCTAATAAATCCCAAATATCTGGTTCCACAAAGAAATCATTGGTATCCAATTTCTTCACTGCATAAGCAAAGGCATCTAAGCGAATCAAATCACACCCATTACTTGCCAAGTGCTGAATGGTCTTACGGATAAATTCCATAGTTACTTCTTTGGTCACATCAAGATCAATCTGCTCCTCACCAAAGGTATTCCACAAATGTTCCACTGAACCATCTTCAAAGACAATCTCTTGCTTTGGTGCACGATCCTTACGCTTGTAAATTAAATCTACATCAGACTGTGTCGGACGGTTTTCTGGCCAAAACTTATCCCAGTTTAAAAAGAGATCTTTAAATTCACTGGCTTCATGTTTTTCTTGATAGTCTTTATAATACTTGGATTGACGAGAAATATGATTAATCATAAAGTCAAACATAAGATAATATTTCTCACCTAAACGCTTAACATCCTCCCAATCACCAAAAGCTGAGTCCACTTCGTCGTAGTCAACTGGCGCAAATCCACGATCACCTGTTGATGGGAAAAATGGTAGAAGGTGAACTCCTCCAATAGCATCTCCAAAATACTCTTCCAAATTATCATATAAGTCTTTAAGATTATTTCCAAGACTATCTGAATAGGTAATCAACATAGTTTTATTCTGAATTGGCATCATTACTCTCCTTTTTCTAATTGAAGCCAAGTCTCATATGACCTGGCTTCGTAAATCAAATTCATTTTAAATCTCTGTTTATCATCAAACTCGTACTAATATAGACTGTGATAAACTAAGTACTACTTTCTTGTTTTCTAAATAGAATTATCAACAAGCTGAATCGTCCCTTCGTATATGGAATTGAACACGGGACTAATTTCTTAAGAAAAAAGATAAATCTTCTTGTGTGCAAGCACACTACGTCAATTTCCTATTTTTCTACAGAAATTTTCAGCAAGCTGAATCGTCCCTTTGTATCTTATTTCACTGCTCCGTTGCTCATTCCTGAAATAATATGTTTTTGGAAGATGAGGTAGACGACAGTAATTGTTACAATTCCCACAATATAGGATGCAAAACTTGGCCCATAGTCATTAAAATACTGACCTTGGTAGTTGTACTGGAAGAGAGGCAAAGTCCACATCTTGGAATCCTTATTCAAAATCAACAGTGGCAACATAAAGTCATTCCAGAACCATAATGCATTGATAATCAAGGTTGTAGCATGCATGGGCTTCAGCATTGGAAAGATAATTCGACGGTAAGTTGTAAATCGATCAGCCCCATCAATTTCTGCAGCTTCATCTAAACTATCTGGTACACTGATTTTAATATAACCAACATACAAGAAAAGGGTCTGTGGAATTGCATAAGTTAGATAGAGTAGTACCAACCCCCACATATTTGCCAGGCCGAGTTTGCTCATCATAACTGTGATAGGAATCATAATCACCTGAAATGGAACAAATATCCCTAAGATCAAGAGCGAATACATAATTGCAAAGGCTTTTTTCTTGGACATATTTCGAGCAATGGAATAGGCTGCAGCTGGTATAAAGAAGGCTACTACAATCAATGATAACACCGTAATAACAGCTGAATTCCAGAAATAGCCTCCAATCCCATCCGAAACTAATCGTTCATAATTGCTTAATGTAAAAGGATTGGGCAAACCAAAGAAATGATTCATGATATCCTTGGTTGTCTTGAAGGAACTAAAAACCGTTACCAACAAAGGAACAAGTATGAGAATACCACCTACTATCAAGAGGACATACTTCCAAAACTGATTCAATTTTTCTTCTTTTTTCATGTGTAAGACTCCCCTATTAGATTTCAAATTTCTTTGATAGTTTGATTTGGATAAGAGAAACAATTCCAATAATTAAGAATAAAATCAAGGCAATTGCATTCGCATATCCATATTGATTACTCTTGAAGGCATAGTTATAGACTAAAAGACCAAGAGACGTTGTAGCATTATTAGGACCACCACTCGTCAAGGCAAAAATTTGGTCAAAGGCAGTCAAACCGGACTTAAGAGCTAGGATAAAAACCATAGAAATCGTTGGCAACAAATATGGTAATTCAATCTTCCAAAAAGTTTGTTTGCTTGTTGCACCATCAATTGATGCCGCCTCCAAAATATCAGATGGAATACTCTGAAGACCAGCAAGAAAGAGAATAATTGGCATTGCTACTCCTTGCCATAGAAGAACAAAAATAGTTGCCACTACCGCACCGATAGGTGTTCCTAATAGACTTTCTTGTAAAAAACTAATCCCTAAAATTTTTCCAATCGTTGGAAGACCATAGTTAAAGAATTGTTTAAAAATCAAGGAAACTGTCAAACCAGACAAAACTGCCGGGAAAAAGAACCATGCTCTAAAGAAGGTCTGCCCTTTCATCTTAGAATTTAAGGCTCGAGCGACAACCATCCCAATTGTAATCTCTCCAATAATCAATGCCAGGGTTAAAATCAAAGTAAAAGCAATGGCTGTGAAGAATTTCCCATCAATCATAAGCAATTTGTAGTTATTCAGACCGACAAATTTATAATTATAGGTCAATCCAGTCCAGTTAGTCAAACTATAGAAAGCACCTTGTACCATTGGAAAGTAAAAGAAGATAGCTTGTAATGCAAGCGGGATAAGCAAAAAAGTCCAACCCCAGTATTTATTTAAAAATTTTCGAATAGCCATATCATCTTAACTCCTATTCTAGTTCAAATCTGCCTTCATTGGATTAAAGAAAGCATTGAGATTGTTTGCCATATTTTTCAGATTTTTATCCATCAAGTAACCTGCACTTAGATTGAAAAAATCTTCTTCAGAATTCCAGTGTTGGCCCAACCAAACATAATGTTTATCCGTAAATGCCAGTTTAGAAATCTCTGCAAGTGCTGAATCTTCTTTTTCCTGTACACCTTTCACCGCAACTGGTGATCCATCCACATCATAATATGCTTGCATAGCTTTTGGACTAGTCATATAGCTGATAAATTCTTCGGTTTCTTTAGGATGTTTGGTAGTAGCTGAAGTTGATAATGCCATGTCCCCTGCACCAACAGTGACTTCTTTTCCTACTTCTTCTCCTGGGAAGGCAAACATCCCCACATCAAATTTTGGATCCTGTTGATTAATTGCCGCTAATGCCCACGATCCTTGTGGCATCATCAAGGCTTTTTCATTCGAGAATGCTACCACCGCATCATTATAAGAGGCACCACGCCATCCATCTTGAGCATTGTCTGCCAACAAATCGAGTCGTTCTGCATCTGCTTTTAAAATAGCATCATCTGCAGAAATAGCATTTGGTTTTGAAAAGCGAAGATAGTTATTAGCTGCGTCTCCACTGCCTGTAATGGTAATGAGAGAAAGTTGGTGATAACCGTTTAATGTCCATCCTTCATTGCCTGCAACTGCAAACGGAGAATTCCCACTATCTTTTATCTTTTTAACAATCTCTTGAAACTCTTTAAAAGTCTTCGGTTCCTCAAATCCTAATTCTTTAAACTTTGTTTTATTGTAATAGATTCCATAAAGGTTAGCAGTTAAAGGCACACTATAAATCTTATTATTGATTGCATACTTTTCTGCATAGTCATTCTTAATGTTCTCAAGATAAGATTTCCCTGTCATATCTGTAAAGTAACCTGCTTTTGCCCACTCCTGAAAATCCATATTTTGAGGATAGATATTAACAATATCTGGAACATCTCCTGATAAAATCCGAGTCTTCAGAACAATTCCAGCTGCCGGAACAGTCGTCAGTTTTACATCAATAGTAGGATGATCCTTTTCAAAATGATCTACAATTTTTTGCAAAGTATCCGCCATTTCGGTTTTCTGGTTAAAAAATTCAATCGTTACCTTTCCATCAATCGATTGATTATTCTGATCACAAGCTGCTAGGCCTAGTAAACTAACCCCAGCTACTAAAAGAAAACCTGCTTTCTTATACCATTTCATTGGAAAGCCTCCTTTATAAATTTATACACCTTTATTATAGCCTTTTAAAAATATACTGTTTACTCAAAAAATCTCCTTGGGATAAGATAACAGTTAATCCTGCATACATGAGTTCTGCACCTGAGTAAACTACTCCATTTTCCTGTAATTCATATAGTCCCTCTTCATCCAAATCTTTTAACTTTAAAGTTGTTTCCATGGTCTCTACAACTGACAAAACGCGAACGTAGGTTACAATCGTTTGATTTTTGTAATTAAATTGTAGAGCTGCTTCATTGGATGCAGACTCGGGATTGATTAACCTATACTGTTGTCCTAACTGAACTACTGGTCGTAATTCTTTATACAAGTTCACCTGATTAGCAATCTCAGCTTTCTCTTCATCTGATAAACTTGTCAAATCAAGCTCATATCCCAAATTTCCCATCATTGCTACATGGCCACGTGTTTCTAATGGTGTCGTTCGCCCCATCTGGTGATTCGGTACTGCTGAAACATGAGCCCCCATAGAAATGGTTGGATAGAGATAAGATGACCCGTATTGAATTGGTAAACGTGCAATGGCATCAGTATTATCACTTGCCCAGACTTGAGGGAAATAACGCATCATACCAAGATCATTTCGTCCACCACCACCAGAGCAGGACTCAAAGAGAATATGGCTGTGCTTCTCTGTCAGATAAGAAACGAGTTCGTAAAGCCCCAGCATGTACTGATGAGATTGCATCTGTGTCTCTAGATAGTTCGATCCATTCCCTAGCTTAGTAATATTACGATTCATATCCCATTTGATGTAGTCAAACTCATGATAAGATAGGAGTTGATCTAAGACATTTTTCAAGTATTCTACTACCTGAGGATTGGCAAGATTAAGTACTAGTTGATTTCTAGAATAGGTATGTTCATATCCTGGAACCTGAATAGCCCAGTCAGGATGTTTACGATACAAATCACTATCTACAGAAATCATTTCAGGTTCTAACCAAAGCCCAAACTTCAAACCTCTTTCATGGATATCTGAAATCAGACTTTCTAGGCTTCCACCCAGTTTTTCCTCATTAACACTCCAGTCACCTAAAGCACGATTATCATCAAAGCGATTGCCAAACCAACCATCATCTAATACAAAAAGTTCAATGCCAACTTTCTTAGCTTCATCAGCTAGCTCTAACAGTTTTTCTCTCTGAAAGTCAAAGTAGGTAGCTTCCCAGTTATTGATTAGAATTGGGCGTTCTTTTTTAGAAAAGTTACTTGGCATAATGTGCTTCAGTATAAAATTCTGACTTTCATGACTAACACCAGTTAATCCCTTATCTGAATAGGTCATTAAAGCTACCGGTGTTTCAAAGTATTCCTCAGCGTCTAACTTCCAAGAAAAGTTTTCTGGATTAATCCCAATAGCCAGCCGAACTTCATTCAATTGATTCTTTTGAACAAAAGCTTCAAAGTTTCCACTATACATTAGTTGAATAGCAAACACATTCCCAGCATCCTCTGTGACTCCTTGATCACATAGTAGAAGAGCTGGTGTTTGAGCATGACCCGAAGCCCCACGGTTTGAACTAATCGAAAAGGTTCCTTGTTCTATCTGTTGACGTCTGACAGTCTTTTCACGAGCATAAGCACCCTGCAGAGTTACGATTTCGTAAGCTGCAGCAGGGAAATCAGCCATAAAAGAAAAATCTTTATGGATGACAACTTCCTGATTACTATTATTCTCTAATTTACTGTAGCTAGCAATTGTCGAATCATTATTAAAAGCAGTATAATACAAATTCAGACTAAGATGAGCCTTAGAATCTTCTAATATTAAGACAAGAGTCTCTGTATTGTCCATGCTATGTGGAGAAGGTAAGCCCTGTGGACCATTCTGACCTTTTAAAATCTTTGCTTCTACAAATCGAAAGTCTGTTACTTCAGTTACACTATGCTGAATCTGTATAGTTGGTTTCCTAAAATCTCCTAAGCCATGTTGTCCAACAATCTGACGTTGCGTATCTAAACTAAAGGTTCGATTATGAGCCGTTGGATTTCCTGAAAAGGCATGGTCTCGTTCATAAACACTATTGGAACCTTTATAGTTCTTAATAGTCTTTCCTAAATGTTTCAAAAGTAAGTAGCCATTTCGATTTTCAATAATCAAACTTAGATTTTTACTCTCAACATAAAATAGATTATTCTCTATCCTAACTCCCATTTACTTCACCTCATCACTTTATTGATTCTATTTTATCATCTGAAATCGCTTTCCAAAATAGAAAAATGTCTCAAGAATATGGTAAAATGTTAGGTAGGAGGTAGCACATGCTAGTTTTTTCAGAATACCAGACTGGAACAATCGACCTTTCCCTAAGCTTTTATGGATATGAGGAATGCACACCTAATTACTCTTTTGGTCCAGCAATTCGAGATACATACGTCCTACATTACATTACTAAAGGACAAGGAAAATTTCATTACAAGGGTAAAATTGTTGATTTAAAAGAAGGAGATTTCTTTCTATTAAAACCAGATGAACTAACCTTTTATCAAGCAGATAGTGAAGAACCTTGGTCCTACTACTGGTTAGGAATCACTGGAGGGAAAGCTCCTGATTATTTTGCTCTTTCTCAAATTTCTGATCAATCCTATCTCATCCAATCTGAAACTTGTCATACCCAGACCACTGCAAAACTCATCTCAGACATTGTCCGCTTCGCTCAGATTACCAAATCAAATGAATTAGCTCAACTCCATATCATGGGACAACTCCATGAACTGATGTTTCATCTGGGAACTATTGCTCCCAATCAGAAGAAAAAGAATATTTCATCGACCCACCAACTCTATCTTGAATGCAAAAGATTAATTGATAGCCACTATCCTCAATCACTTACAATTCAAGATTTAGCAAAAGAACTATCCGTTCACAGAAGCTACTTATCAAGCGTATTCAAAGAATTTAATACCTTATCCCCAAAAGAATACCTACTATACGTTCGAATGTATCGAGCTAAACAACTCCTCGAAAATACCCAAGAGTCAATCAAGGTAATTGCATACTCGGTAGGCTTTTCAGATCCACTACATTTTTCTAAAGCTTATAAACAATACTTTAATCAGACTCCAAGTCAAACAAGAAAAGAATATTCTCAACACCAACTAGTGAGAAAGGAAACACTATGAAATCCTACCAAGCCGTCTACCAAATTCTAGCTAAAGAAACCGATTATATCAGCGGAGAAAAAATTGCAGAAGAACTATCACTGACCCGAACATCAATTTGGAAAGCCATCAAGCGTTTAGAACAAGAAGGCATTGAAATTGATAGTATCAAAAACAAAGGCTATAAACTGGTGAATGGAGACCTTATTCTTCCAGAACTTCTAGAAGAAAATCTTCCAATTAAAGTCAGCTTTAAACCCGAAACAAAATCAACACAACTAGATGCAAAAGAAGCAATTGATTTAGGCCATGAAGCAAATACCCTCTATCTAGCTTCCTATCAAACAGCAGGCCGAGGCCGTTTTCAACGTTCCTTCTACTCACCACAAGGTGGTATTTATATGACACTCCATCTTAAACCAAATCTCCCCTATGACAAATTACCATCCTACACACTACTTGTAGCTGGAGCTATCTACAAAGCCATTAAGAACCTAACTTTAATAGATGTCGACATAAAATGGGTCAATGATATCTACCTAAACAATCATAAAATTGGAGGAATTCTCACTGAAGCAATGACATCTGTAGAAACAGGCTTAGTCACAGATATCATTATTGGAGTAGGAATCAACTTTACTATTAATGATTTCCCACAAGAATTAAAAGAAAAAGCTGCTAGCTTATTTAAAACTACAGCTCCAATAACAAGGAATGAATTAATTATCGAAATATGGCGTGCTTTCTTCGAAACACCAGCAGAAGAGCTATTATACCTATATAAAAAACAGTCATTCGTTCTAGGAAAAGAAGTTACTTTCACAATAGATCAAAAAGACTACAAAGGACTTGCTAAAGATATCTCAGAAAATGGAAAGCTTTTGGTGCAATGTGATAACGGAAAAGAAATCTGGCTCAATAGCGGAGAAATTTCACTCAAGAGTTGGAAGTAATAATAAACTAGCACAACCATAAAATCGACAATATATAGTAGATTGAATCTGGAACAGTTCTTGTTTCCATCTACTATATAAAGATTTTAGCTTTTCTGCAGCCCACTACAGTTGACAAAGAACGCAAAAAAACGTCAGATAAGTAATCCAATTAAGTTTTACAGATCTGAAGTTTTATTGTCTCTAAAAATAAAAAAGAGAGTTACAAACTCTCATTAAAACGGAGAATAAGGGATTCGAACCCTTGCGCCAGTTACCCGACCTAACGATTTAGCAAACCGTCCTCTTCAGCCTCTTGAGTAATTCTCCAATTAATGGGCACGAGTGGACTCGAACCACCGACCTCACGCTTATCAGGCGTGCGCTCTAACCACCTGAGCTACGCGCCCAAGTTAAAAAACTTGGTAATTTGAACAAAGTTCAAAGCGGGTGACGAGAATCGAACTCGCGACAACAGCTTGGAAGGCTGTAGTTTTACCACTAAACTACACCCGCATAAATACTATCAATA
>NZ_AEDV01000081.1 GCF_000148545.1 Streptococcus mitis SK597
AGACAGCACTTGAGTACAGCAAGGCGAAGCTGACGTGGTTTGAATTTGATTTTCGAAGAGTATAAATTTAAATAATTCAATTTCGATATGGCTTATATTTTCTAGCAAGCGCTCCTGCAAGAACCTTGACTAAAAATGCATAATGCATGGTACTAAACGATAATCCCAGAACTTCTCTAATATAAAAGTATAAATCTGAATCTTTTGGCATTTCAGTTTGTACAACATAAATGTATTCAGGTGTCGCTTCTCGAGTTAAAACCATATAATTATTATAATTATCGTAAACATCTTTTATCACATCACTAGTTATGGTATTAGAGGTATTCTTGTGGTAATAGTAAGAATCTAGATAAATTTTTTTATTATCAAACAGTGAATCTGATAAAACCCTTTGTTCCCCTTCAACTTTATGAAAACATTTGCAAGCAATGTTCCACAGACCTAAGAGCTTGCTTGCGTACATTATGTTGATATTTACCAATCCATATGATTCTTTAATTAACTGAGCATATGGTAGAGCAGAGGCGGCAGTAAAATAACTATCTCCAACTAAGTCAGGAGCTAACTTGGCTAACCTGTGTAACTTTTTAGCTTTAATAAGTTCCTCAAATTTCTTTGTCCCTAGGACAATCGGTTGTTTTTGTTTCATGGTTTTTTTCTCCTTTTTGGTTAATAATTTATTTTGTTTAGCATAAAAAGTTTTGGTGAATCCCTACCTTTCATAGTACCTCCTTTTGTGTATATCTAGCTTTACATAAACCTATGATTTAGAGTATAGTTTCTCAATTATTCTCAGAAAATATGGAGATGATTTAATTATCATACAAATCAAACATCTCGGCTTGCTCCTCTTCATCATAGTAGCTTTCCATCTCTTCATAAAAATAATTTAATTCCATTTGCTCTTCTGGTGTCATAAAGAAGCTCCTTTCTAGATAATATTAATAAAATACGTTCTTATTCCATCTTAAATAAAGTGGTTTTTTATCCCGTAATAGGTTTTATTTTAGCGGAGCATTACACTCCGCATTAATATTGATAGTATTAAGAATCATTATTACTTAAAAATTGAGCCTTTAGACATAATCTGACGCAGAAAGCTCGATGAATCCGTTTAGCTTCAAATACATCTAAAAAGAAGTTTTGCAGTTCAGAAAGCAAAGCTAGCACATCTTGTTCTAGCATGAATGATGTCTGATATTCCCAATTGTTACTCTGTTCTAATGAAGAGAACTTAAGGGTTGTTTCTTTCAACTCTTTCCAATCTACGCTATCCTTTTTAGGCACGAATTGCCGAACAGCTTGGCTGACTATACTAGAATAGCTTACTTCATATCCCTGCTTGGAGTAAATATCGTTTTGAAGCTTATCTAAAATTATTTTCGATTCAGACGATAATCGCATTCTAATATTTCCTTTTCCCACATTATCACCCCTTTCTAACGGGATTCTATTATCCCGTAAATTAAGTATATAACATTTTAGAAAAAAAATCAAGCCTTTTATGTTAAAAAAATTTCCACAATCTAAAAATTTATCATTTTATGACAAACATACTATCGTTAAATGCTGATTTAATCGAAATTTTGAGTTTGAAACTGAGGAGTTTATAACTCAAAATTAGTCGGGCAATTGCCGGGCAACGCACTAGTAACAAACTCAAAAAACTCATTTAAATGTTACAAAACACCAGAAAATCAAGAACATCTAAGCAACATATCTCCTACAATTTCTGTAGGGGGCATCTAAATACAACAGGAAAAGCCTTGATTTACAAGGCTTTTTTTGCTTGTCTAAGTCAGATTTGTCCCACATTTGTTTATCAATTTCCTTTCCAGACATCTTTAATCTTAAGACACTCTTCAAAAAATTTTTTTAAATTTAAAACAAAAGTCTTGCTTTTCATTTAATTTTTGTTATACTTGTATTTGTACCTGATACATGTTTATGGAAAGGAGTTCAGATGGATACAAAATTCTCAGTTGCTTTGCATATCTTAACAATGATTAGTGAAAGCAAGGAAACATTAAGTTCTCAAGCACTAGCTATTAGTGTTGGGACTAACGCTAGTTACATTCGAAAGGTGATTGCCTTGTTGAAAAATGCAGATTTGATTCATTCCCAGCAAGGAAAAACAGGCTATCAACTCAGTAAGTCTCCAAAGAAAATGACTTTACTAGAGATCTACTATGCTACTCAAGAAATCAATCACATTAGTTTATTCCCTGTTCATCAAAATAGTAATCCCGATTGCCCTGTTGGAAAACATATCCAAGGAGCAGTTTCACCGCTTTTCGCTAGTGCCGAATCTCAATTAGAGAAGGAATTAGCAAATCAAACTTTAGAAGATGTCATTGACAATCTATATAAACAAGCCAAACAAGTCCGAAACTGATTTTCTAGCAAGTCAGTTTTTACTGAAAACAACATATACTTGTATAAGATACAGGTACATAAAAAAGAAAAGAGAAAACACATGAAAGTCGCACAACATACTACTTATAACAAAAACAATATCACACTGAACATCACAGAAATCGCTAAACCAAGTATTACAGACAAACAAGTCTTGGTGAAAGTCACCGCAGCCGGTGTTAATCCTCTCGATAACATGATCTCTCGTGGTGAGGTCAAGATGATTGTTCCTTACAAACTTCCTCAAACTGCAGGTAACGAAGTGGTTGGAATCGTTGAAAGCATTGGCAAGCAAGTTGACAACTTTCAGATAGGAGACCGTGTCTTTGGCCGTCTTCCACTTGATCATATCGGCGCCTTTGCAGAATATCTAGCTGTCGATAGCCAAGCCTTAGCCAAGGTTCCAGACTATCTGTCAGACGAGGAAGCTGCTGCTGTTCCGCTTACTGCCTTGACTATCATGCAGGCTCTTGACCTCATGGGCGCTCAAGCTGGGAAAACGATCTTTATTTCTGGTGGGACTGGTGGTGTCGGTGGAATGGCCATTCCAATTGCCAAGGCCAAAGGCTTGAAAGTCATCACCAATGGATCTGGAGATAGTGCTGAGCGTGTATTGAACCTAGGAGCAGACCGCTTTATCAATTACAAAACAGAGGATTATACAAAAACTGTTAGCCAGGTGGATTATGTCCTCGATACTCTCGGTGGAGCTGAAACTGAGAAACAAATGTCTATCATGAAAAAAGGTGGTCATCTTGTTTCCCTTCGTGCCATGCCAAACGGTGCCTTTGCCAAACGCATGAATCTACCAAAATGGAAACAGATTATTCTTGGCTTAGCAGGTCGCAAATTTGATAAGATGGCTGACAAATACGGTGTTCACTACTATTTTATCTTTGTAGAAAGCAATGGAGCTCAATTACAAGAGGTAGCTGACCTCTTTAGTAAATTAGAAATCAAACCCTCTATCGATACAGTTTATCCATTTGAAGAGGTAAATAGCGCATTAGACAAAGTCGCTAATGGTCGCTCACGTGGAAAAACAGTTCTCAGCTTTAAGAAATAAAAAAGGAAAAAATCATGTCATATATTACAACAAAAAATCAATACATCACAGTCGACGGGAACAAAATCGCTTATCGCGAACTCAGTAAAGGCAAATCAAAACTACCTCTTCTGATGCTGGTCCATTTGGCAGCAACCCTCGACAACTGGGATCCTAAACTCTTGGACTTGATTGCTGAAAAGCACCATGTCATTGCAGTTGATCTTCCTGGTGTTGGAGCCAGTCAAGGCAAAGTTGCTTCGACGATTCCTGGAATGGCTAAGCAGACAATTGACTTTGTAAAAGTGCTTGGTTACGATAAAATCAATCTTCTTGGCCTTTCTATGGGAGGTATGATTACCCAAGAAATCATCCGAATAAATCCTACTCTAGTTAATCGTTTAATCTTGGCTGGAACAGGACCTCGAGGCGGAAAAGAGGTCGATAAGGTCACAGGGAAAACCTTTAACTATATGTTTAAAGCGGGACTCGAGCGCATCGATCCTAAACGCTATATCTTCTATAATCATGATGAACAAGGGAAAATTGAAGCTTTGAAAGTCCTAGGACGAATAGGGATGAGAACAAAGGAATTTGCGGATAAAGATATGAACCTATCAGGATTCCTAACTCAACTCAAAGCTATTAAACGGTGGGGAAAAGATTCGCAGGACGATCTTCAATTTATCACCCAACCAACCTTAATCGTCAACGGGGATAAGGATATGCAGGTTCCAACGGAAAATTCTTACGATATGCATGCAAAAATCGAAAATAGTAAGCTGATTATCTATCCAAATGCTGGCCACGGTTCAATCTTCCAATATGCAGACGAATTTTCAAAAGAACTACTGGCTTTCTTGGAGGACTAAGATGGTCAAAACCATTCTAATTACAGGTGCTACTGACGGTATCGGTAAACATTTGGCAAAGAAATTGGCTAGCCAAGGACATCAGATCATTCTTCATGGTCGAAATCCTCAAAAACTTGAGCTGGTGCTTCAAGAGGTTCGGACAGTTTCCTTGAGAGGAAGAATTTCTAGCTACCTTGCAGATTTTTCAAAATTAGACGATATTTATCGATTTGTGGAGGAAATCAAGCGAGACTTTCAAAGTATTGATGTCTTGTTTAACAATGCTGGCCTGTATGCCTGAAAAGAACGAAAAGCGAGTGCTGAAAATGTCGAGTTGACCTTTATGCTATCTGTTCTGATTCCCTATATTTTAACAACTGAGCTAAGCCCCTTGTTAGAAAAAGCGTCTGACGGCCGTGTCATTCATACTTCTTCCTATATGCATCATTTTGCCAAGATCAAGGATTTAGACTTTGGATTTGAGACGAACTACAATCCTGGTTTAGCCTACAACAATTCCAAACTCTACACTATTTGGATGACACGCTATCTAGCCAGAGACTTCTTTTTAAGAGGTTCAAGCATCACCGTCAATGCCTATCATCCAGGTTTGATTTCAACCAACTTAGGGAATGATTCCAGTGATGAAAAGGCGAAAAAGTCTCTCTTCGGACGCTTGATGAAGTCATTTTCCAAAAATCTAGACGAGGGAATTGAAACAGGTTACTATCTTACATTATCAGAAGAAGTCACTGGTTTGACTGGCTACTATTTTGATGATAAAACTGTCAAAACAGTTTCTGAAAAAGGCTATACTTTTGAGAAAACTCGAGATTTAATCACTTACTGTAATGATAAAATTGAGTTGTTTAAACAGAATTACGCCGAGTTTGATTAGAAATTTAATACAAGAGGAAGACTGGACAGGAACTCAATTTCAGGAGAAAACGAAGTAAATCTTCCCACAATAAAACGCATAATATCAAGGTCTTCAAAACTGGATACTATGCGTTTTTTCTGATTTCAAAGACTTTTTCTAGCCTCTTTTTTACTTCCTATCTCCCCTTTTTCATGATATATTTTCGTACAGGTTCTTCAACCATTTGAACGATTTCAAATCCTTCTTTTTGGTAAAGCTTGTAAGCTGCTTGATTTGCCTCGAAGACATTTAAAGAAATAGTATCTATGTCTTCATTTTCAAAGGCCAAACTAAGAAATTTCCTTAAAGCCTGGCTACCTAAGCCCTGCCCCTGTTTCTGGGGGTTGATAAAAAATCTCCCGATATGTAGATTACTGTCTTCTAGCCTAATTTTCTGGATAAGCCCCACAAACTCGTGTCCATCAAAGACTGAAAAGATTCCTTCCAAATCTTGCAAAACTTGAATTGTCAAGGGAAAAGGAATCATTGGTCCCATCCATTGTTCTTGAAAGGATTTGCCAAGGGAGTTGGACCATTGGCATACGAGCTGAGCGTTTTCTGTACTCACCTTTTCTTCAAAACGAATTGTCATCTTTTCCTCCCCATCTTATCTATGTTTCTCCATTATACTACTTCTCCCATTTTTTACGAATAGATAAGTATGATTGATATTTATTTTTTTCTTGTCGGGAGCATTCTCGCTTCCTTTCTTGGTTTGGTCATTGACCGTTTTCCAGAGCAATCCATTATCATACCAGCTAGTCACTGCGATTCCTGTCAGACTCGCTTGCGTCCCTCAGATTTGATTCCGATTCTCTCGCAGGTCTTCAATCGCTTTCGCTGTCGCTACTGCAAGGCTCCTTACCCTGTCTGGTATGCCCTCTTTGAACTAAGCTTAGGACTCCTCTTTCTATCTTGGTATTGGGGATTTCTTTCCTGGGGTCAAGTCATTCTGATAACTACTGGTTTGACCTTGGGCATCTACGACTTTCGCCATCAGGAATATCCCTTACTGGTCTGGATTGTCTTTCATCTGCTTCTAATGTCCTGCTCTGGCTGGAATCTGGTCATGGTCTTCTTCCTTATCCTCGGAATTTTGGCTCATTTTATCGATATCCGCATGGGCGCAGGGGATTTTCTCTTTTTAGCTTCGTGCGCTCTCGTCTTTAGTGCGACAGAGTTGTTGATCTTGATTCAGTTTGCTTCTGCAACAGGAATTCTAGCCTTTCTCCTGCAAAAGAAAAAGGAAAGACTTCCTTTCGTGCCCTTCCTCTTACTTGCTGCTTGTATGATTATTTTTGGTAAGCTACTGCTTGTTTCATAAAGTCCTGAATTGGCTCTCCCTCGTGGAGAGCTTTTACAATTTTTGAGCCGACGATAACACCATCTGACACCGCATTGAAGCGTTCTACATCAGCCTGACTAGATACGCCAAATCCTGTCAAGACTGGAATGTCGGCCACTTGATGAAGTTGTGCCAAGTGCTTGTCCAAATCTGCACGGTAATTGCCAGATTTCCCTGTCACCCCATTGATGGCAACCGCATAGACGAATCCTTCTGCCCCATCAATCAACTCTTTCTGGCGCTCAATCCCTGTCGTCAAACTAACTAGAGGAATCAAGGCCATGTCTGTGTCTGCCAAAAAGGGCTCTACAAAGTTGGCATGCTCATGGGGCAGGTCTGGGATAATCAAGCCCTTAACCGCTGTATCTGCCAAATCTTTGACAAAATTCTCCACACCGTACTGAAAGAGGGGGTTGAAGTAGGTCATGATGACCAGCGGAACCTCTGTTTCAATGATTTTTAAGGTTTCAACCAAAGCCTGGGTAGAGGTCCCGTAGGCTAGACTGCGCAAGCCAGCTTCTTCTATAACAGGTCCATCTGCGACAGGATCTGAAAAGGGAATGCCCACTTCAATTGCAGAGACACCCAAATCTTCTAAAAAGTGGATTGTTTCAGCAAGACCGTCCAAACCTTTCTCGTGGTCTCCAGCCATGATATAGGGAACAAAAATTCCTTTTCCAGTCGCTTTAATAGCATTTAATTTTTCTGTTAGTGTCTTAGGCATGAGTTTCTCCCTTCTTTGCTACATCTGCTTCCAAGCGGTCTTTGACTTGAACCACATCCTTATCTCCACGACCTGATAGGCAGACAATCATAGACTTTTCTGGTCCAAGTTCTTTGGCTAATTTCACTGCAAAGGCGATAGCATGGCTAGATTCCAAGGCTGGGATAATCCCTTCCACACGAGACAAGAGCTGGAATCCTTCCAAGGCTTCTTCGTCCGTCACAGGGACATAGCTAGCACGTTTAATATCGTGGTAGTGAGAATGTTCTGGACCGATACCAGGGTAGTCCAAGCCTGCTGAGATAGAGAAGGCTTCAAGAATTTGACCATGGGCATCTTGGAGCACATCCATGAGAGAACCGTGAAGGACACCAGGACGACCCTTGGTCAAGGTAGCTGCGTGGTGCTCCGTATCCACACCAAGTCCAGCTGCTTCAGCCCCATACATGGCTACTGACTCATCTTCTACAAAGGGATGGAAGAGTCCGATAGCATTAGAACCACCACCAACACAGGCTACTAGGGCATCTGGCAAATCTTGACCTGTCAAGTCACGGTACTGTTGTTTAGCTTCTCTACCGATGACACTTTGGAAGTCACGAACGATTTCTGGGAATGGATGAGGCCCCAAGGCAGAACCAAGAATATAGTGGGTATCATCGATATTAGCTACCCATGAACGAAGAGCCGCATTGACCGCATCCTTGAGCACGCGCGAACCGTCTGTCACTGCTTCAACCTTGGCTCCCAAAAGCTCCATACGGAAGACATTGAGAGCTTGGCGTTTGACATCTTCCTCACCCATGTAGATAGTACATTCCATGTTAAAGAGGGCTGCAGCAGTTGCAGTTGCCACACCGTGCTGACCAGCACCTGTTTCAGCGATAATTTTCTTTTTACCCATGCGTTTAGCCAGAAGAACTTGTCCCAAGGCATTGTTAATCTTGTGGGCCCCTGTATGGTTGAGGTCTTCACGTTTGAGGTAAATCTTGGCTCCGCCAATATGCTGGGTCAAGTTTTTTGCGTAGTAAAGGGGAGTTTCACGTCCTACATACTGGCGTAAGAGCTGGTTTAATTCCTCTTGGAAACTTGGGTCTGCCTGACTTTCACGGTAGGCCTTCTCCAACTCCAAAACTGCTGTCATCAATGTTTCTGGGACGAAACGTCCACCGAATTTTCCGTAAAATCCATCTTTATTTGGTTCTTGATATGCCATTCTTTACCCTCTCTATAAATCTTCTAATCTTTTCCTGATCTTTTTGTCCGTCTGTCTCCACTCCGCTCGATACATCTACTGCATAGGGAGTAAAGTGTTGAATTGCTTTTACTACATTGTCTTCATTAAGGCCACCTGCGATAAAGAAAGGCTGAGTTAATCCTGTCGTATCCAGTTGAGCCCAGTCAAAGGTCTGGCCACTCCCAGCCACAGGGGCATCAAAGAGTAGATAGTCTGCCTGAGAATTGGGCACATGACCCTCTCCATCCACCTGCACAGCCTGAATACTGACACAAGGCAAATTCTCAAACAAATCATCTGCCACCTGACCGTGAACTTGAACCAAGTCCAAGCCAACTTTGTCAATCGCTTCTAGCAGTTCTGCCCGACTTGGTGAAACAAATACACCAACCTTTTTGACATCTACAGGAATAAACTTTGCCAACTCAGCAGCCTGATCCAAGGTCACCTGTCTTTTGCTAGGTGCGAAGACAAAACCGATGTAGTCGGATCCTGCTGAAACGGCTGTTTCTACCGCTTCTTTAGTCGATAGTCCACAAATCTTAACCTTTGTCAATTTGCAACTCCTTGATTCTTTGAGCCACATCCTCTGCCTGCATGAGAGCTGTCCCAACTAAAATTCCGTTAAAGGATGGTGCTACTCGTTCCGCATCCTGCCCTGTGAAAATAGCAGATTCAGAAATGTAATAGCGACCTTCCTCAAAGTGCTGGACCAAATCTACACTGGTCTGCAAGTCGACCTCAAAGGTAGTCAAATTGCGGTTATTAACACCAATAATCTCCGCACCAAGTCTGTGTGCTACCTCTAGTTCAGCTAGATTGTGAGTCTCCACTAAAACTTCTAGACCAAGTTCCGTTGCGTAGTCATAAAGTTCCTTAAGACGTTCTTCTGACAAGGCAGCCACAATGAGCAAGATGACTGTCGCACCTGCATTGCGAGCGCGGATGATTTGCTTTTCATCGATAATAAAGTCCTTGTTAAGCGTCGGAATCTGTATCTGACTGGAAATCTCCCGTAGATAATCCAAATGTCCTTTAAAGAAAACTTCATCTGTCAGAACAGAAATCATCACTGCTCCGTTTTCTTCATAAGTCTGGGCCTGTTGCACAATATCCACATCAAGATTGATATCTCCCAGACTAGGGCTAGCCTTCTTGACTTCAGCGATTACCTGCAAGCGTTCCTGATGATTCTTCAAAAATTCTGCCAAGAGATAGGTCTGGCGCAGGGGCTGGATTTCCTCCAGCTCCATCTGCTCAACCTCACGCGCCTTCTGCTCCAAAATTCGTGCTAAAAATTCCTGACTCATTTTTGGTACTCCTGTAACAGTCTGAGTTTTTCAAGGGCCTTGCCACTAGCAATCACTTGACGAGCTAATGCAACTCCATCCTTGATACTAGCTACCTTACCATTAGCATAGAAACCAAGACCAGCATTTAAAACTGTCGTTTCCAAGAATGGACTTGGTTCATTTTTAAGAACGCTGAGCAAAATTTCTGCATTTTCCTGAGCATTGCCACCACGGATAGCTTCGATAGCGTAGCGCTCCATCTCTAAATCCTCTGGAGTAAAGCTTGATAAGGTGATTTCGCCATTTTCAAGAAGTGCAATTTTGGTTGTTCCATTCAAACCAGCTTCATCCAATCCTTCTGGTCCAGCAACCACGATGGCACGTTTGCGACCCATGTTTTTCAAAACCTGAGCTGTACTTTCTAGAAGTTCTGGACGACTAATACCAAGAAGCTGTGTTTCCAAAGCCATTGGGTGAATCAGAGGACCAGTCAAGTTCATGATCGTTGGAATTCCCAATTCCAAACGAGCTGGCATGATGTATTTCATTGCTGGGTGCATATTTTTAGCAAAGAGAAAGACGATACCAGTTTTATCAAAGACCTTACCTAATTCAGCTGGTTTGAGGTCAAGGTTAATACCCAAGGCTTCTAGGACATCTGCAGAACCAGATTTAGAAGAAATCGAGCGATTACCATGCTTGGCCATATGAACACCGCCACCAGCCAAGACAAAGGCTGCAGTTGTAGAGATGTTAAAGCTGAAAGACTTGTCCCCACCTGTACCACAGTTGTCCATAGCGTCATGGATTTCAGTTGGAATGTGTTGGGCATGTCCTCTCATGACTTGGGCAATGGCTGTGCGTTCCTCAGGTGTTTCCCCCTTCATCTTAAGAGCCAAGAGGAGAGAAGCAATCTGCGCCTCCGTTACACGCCCAGTTACGATACGCTCAATGACATCCGTCATTTCCACACCTGATAAATTTTCAAATTTTGCTAGTTTTTCAATAATCTCTTTCATCCTGGTTTCCTCACTTTACAACCTTCTCGATAAAATTCCGAATAGAAGACAAGCCATCTGGCGTTCCAATGCTTTCTGGATGGTACTGGAAGCCATAAATCGGTAGGTTTTTATGTTGAATCCCCATGATGGCTTGGTCATCAGTCGAACGAGCTGTCACTTCAAAGTCTTCTGGCATTTCTTCAATTAAAATACTGTGGTAACGCATGACCGCACGGCCATCCTCGATACCTAGATACAAAACAGATGGTGCTTCAAAGCTGATATTGCTCTGTTTCCCATGCATGACTTTTGGAGCCAAACCTAACTTACCACCAAAGACTTCTGCAATGGCTTGGTGGCCCAAACAAATCCCAAGAATCGGCTTCTTGCCAGCAAAATCACGAATCATGTCTTCCATCTTACCAGCATCAACTGGCCAACCAGGACCAGGAGAAAAGACCAGACCATCTGCTTTTTCAGCTTCTTCATACAGCTTGGGATCATCATTTCTCAAGACCTGAACTTCTGCAAAATTCCCAATGTATTGGGCCAAGTTATAGGTAAAAGAATCATAGTTGTCAATCAATAAAATCATGGTCTTAGTTCTCCAATTCTAGTCATAGATTTAGCCTTGTTAATGGTTTCTTGGTATTCGTTTTGGGCGATGGAGTCGTAGACAATCCCTGCCCCAGCCTGCACATAAGCTGTTTGATTTTTGAGAATCATAGTTCGAATGGCAATGGCAAAATCCATATCGCCCGTCGCAGACAAGTAGCCGATTGCTCCTGCGTATACGCCCCGTTTTTCTGTTTCTAGTTCATAGATGCGTCTCATCGCTCGAATCTTTGGTGCTCCAGAAACTGTTCCAGCAGGAAGTGTTGCTTTCAAAGCATCCATAGCAGTGAGTTCTGGAAGCAAACGCCCCTTGACCACGCTGGTCAAATGCATAACATAACGGAAGAGCTCCACTTCCATATACTTGGTGACTTGGACACTGGCCGTTTCAGAGATGCGACCAATATCATTACGACCCAAGTCTACTAACATTCGATGCTCTGCCGTTTCCTTCTCATCCGAAAGCAGGTCTGTCGCCAAAGCCTTGTCTTCTTCATCCGTAGCTCCTCTTGGTCGCGTACCCGCAATCGGATTGGTTGTTACGATGCCATTTTTGACAGAAACCAAACTTTCTGGACTGGCACCGATGATTTGATAATCCCCAAAATCATAGAAATAAAGGTAATTAGAAGGATTAGTCACGCGGAGATTTCTGTAGAAGTCAAATGGATTTCCAGTCACTTCTGCTGAGAAACGCTGGCTGAGTACACATTGGAACATATCCCCATTACGAATCAAGTCACGAGCTGTTTCCACCATTTCCTCAAACTTCTGAGGAGCGATATGCGGTTTGAAGTCCAGCGGAGATAGATCCAAGTCTTCAAATTCATTTGGAGCAGGAATGCGTAATTCCTCAAGCACTTGGTTCAAGGCTTTTTCCAAGTCTTCTTGACTACGCTCACTATAGAGAGCATCCTCGATGACATGAATTTTTTCCTTCTTGTGGTCAAAGACCATGTAACTCTCATAGACAAAGAAATGCATGTCTGGCGTTCCAATTGTATCTTGAGGGATTTGACCAATTTCTTCATAAAGCGAAATCATATCGTAACCAACAAAACCAATTGCCCCACCACCAAAAGGTAGATCTAAATGGTGCTGGCTCTTATGAGTCACTTCATAAAGGAAATCTAAGGGATCCTGATCAATCACTTGACCATTTTGATAAAGAACTCCATTTTCAAACTTAATCTCAAAAACTGGATTATAGGCTAAGATAGAAAAACGAGCTGTTTCCTTGTCTCTCGGAATACTTTCTAAAATAACCTTGTGTTGCCCCTGTAGGCGCATATAAGCCAAGATTGGTGATAAGACATCTCCATGAATGATTCGTTCCATTGTAATTTCCCTTTCAGTTCTACTTCTAGTCCGTGGCGACTGTATGAAAAATCCCCACGCAAAATAACTTGCGTGAGGACGAAATTCGCGGTGCCACCTCAATTATAGGATTTCTCCTATCTCTCATTCCTGTCTTAGAAAGATTCTGTAACAGGTTGTGCGATAAAGGGCACTCCCTTGAGAATTATGTTTTCTTCTCTCGTTTCAGATGGACCCAACCTTACAGCTTTCTCTGCTTGTTTCCAGCAACCACAAGCTCTCTGTGAGAGAAAAGACTGTAATTTTTCCATCTATTATTTTTTAGCTTCTAGGTAGTCCGCAATTGCAGCTACATCCTTGTCTCCACGACCAGAGACATTGATGATGATAATGTCGTCTTTACTTAGTTTCGGTGCACGTTTAACTGCTTCTGCGATAGCGTGCGAACTTTCAATCGCCGGGATAATTCCTTCAGTCTTGCTGAGAAGGAGGAGAGCCTGAACAGCTTCTTCATCCGTCGCTGCAACATATTCTACGCGACCTGAATCTTTGAAGTAGGCGTGTTCTGGGCCAACCCCTGGATAGTCCAATCCAGCTGAGATAGAGTAAACTGGAGCTAGTTCTCCATCTTCCTTAAAGACTGCATAGGTCTTCATACCATCAACAATTCCGATACTACCTTTTGTCATAGTAGCTGCGTGCTTGTCTGTGTCAAGTCCATGACCAGCAGCTTCGACCCCAACCAATTTAACTTCTTGATCAGCCACATACTGAGAAAAAGCACCGATGGCATTAGAGCCACCACCTACACAGGCAATAACGTAGTCTGGTAAACGACCTTCTTTTTCTAAGATTTGACGGCGAGATTCTTCACTGATGACCTTTTGGAACTCATGAACAATGGTTGGATATGGGTGAGGACCTACAGCAGATCCCAGAACATAGAAGGCTTCAAGGTCATTCATCCATGCTCCAAAGGCTGCATCGACCGCATCCTTGAGAGTTCGTGTCCCCGTTTCAACTGCGTGAACAGTTGCTCCCATCATCTCCATACGGAAAACATTGAGACGTTGACGCTCCACATCCTCTGCCCCCATGTAGACATCACAAGCCATACCAAACTTGGCTGCAGCCGCTGCTGTCGCAACACCGTGCTGACCAGCTCCTGTTTCTGCAATCACTCGTTTTTTGCCCATACGTTTGGCCAAAAGAATTTGTCCTAAAACATTGTTGAGCTTGTGAGAACCAAGGTGGTTAAGATCTTCACGTTTGAGATAAATCTTAGCTCCACCTAGGTGCTCTGTCAAACTTTCTGCAAAATAGAGCGGTGTTTCGCGACCTGAATAGTCCTTCAAATAATGACGAAATTCTACCAAAAATTCTGGATCATCCTTGTACTTGTCAAATGTCACTTCCAACTCATCCAACAAAGCCTGAATCGGCTCCGGTACAAAACTACCACCAAATTGTCCAAAATAACCTTTAGTTGTCATAAAATTTTCCTCTTTCCATATTAATCCGGCCTTTTTGTTTGCTTTTAGTAGTAGGCAAGGAGCTGTAGATAGAACTCAAGTTCATCAAAGCGACTTAACGCCCTAATAAAAGATAAACAAAACGACGGATAGAAAAAAGCCCACACACAGAATATACTTCCGTGTGAGGGCGTTGGTAACGCGGTGCCACCTCAATTATAAAGGGACTATCCCCTTTACATCTCTACCTTGTCTAACAACAAGTTGCACTGTAAGGTGTGCGCACCGAATTTTCATTGTTTCAAATTCATTTTTAAAATCAGCCCACTTTCACTACTTCCAACCACCTGTTCACAATCACCACAGGCTCCCTGAAGATCAAAAATAGTTACTTTTCTGATTTGTTGAACTTATTTTAATACTTTGTTTTTTCTTTGTCAAGACTTTTTTACGATTTTTTTGAAAGATGTGTGATTCGAATGTGATAATGTCTTTAGTAAATCGAACGTGAAAATGTCCCACTTGTTAGAAATTGGATCCAACTCAATAGAAACTGAATAGATGCTAAACAGAACTTACTTTAGAACACTCCATCTTTTCCATTAGGATTTTCAAGAATTAAACAATACTAGAAACTCTGTCTCCTAACAAGTTTAGTAGAAACTTCAACAGATGTGACACTTTCCCCCTTTATAATTGCTAATACCCCTTCAATCATTTCTTGAGCTAATTTAACATAATTAGGAGAAATTGTAGATAAAGCTGGAGTATAATATTGAGAAATTGGAATATTGTCAAATCCGATTATTGAAATATCATCAGGAATGGTAATTTCCTTCTCATAGCAAGAACGAATCAATCCCTGTACTTTTTCATCACCGGATACAAAAATCAAATCAGGATAATTTTGATTAGATAGATGTCTTGTAGCATATGAATAAACCGAATCTATTGTAGTTAGACCATATACTACTTTCAAATCCATTTCATAGTTATTATCATTTAAAAAAGCACGAACCCCTCTCTCTCGATCAATATTAACAAGGGATTCTCCTCCCATAAGTAACCACATACTATTAATGTTTTCTTTTGATACTAATTTCATCATGTCATAAGTGGCCTGAAAATTGTTGTTAGAAACATACACAACATTAGGTGTTCTAGATTCTCCAAAAACTATGAATGGAATTTTATTCTTTTGTAAGTAATTAATCCGAATATCTTCTTTACTTTCATAAAATACTATTACACCATCTATCAAACTTCCTGTACTCGAGATTATTGAATTACTAATTGTATCCTCTTCACTAAAATATTCAACAATAGCGTTAACACCATACTCTTTACAAGTTTGTAAAACTTTATCTAATAAAGTTTGGAACCAAATTAAAGGAAAAGAGTCGATTTTTTTTACAGAAATCAATATATTTATAGCTTCTTTTTTAGTTAAATTTCTTGCATACGCATTTGGAATATACGACAATTCTTCTATAACTTTTTGAATCGCTTGATAAGTTTCTTCTTTAACATTTACTCCACCATTAATAACTCGTGAAACTGTTTTTGGAGAAAAACCTGATAAACGTGCAATATCATAAATAGTTACCTTTTTCCCATTTATATTTTTCATTTCAGTCCTCCATTACGAACATTCTAATATTACTATACAATATTTAATTTTTTTTAACAAGAGAATTTAGTAAATTATTTAAGATCAACAAATCCACAAAATTAATTTTACAAATATTCTTCCCCTTCAAAAAAGTTTAAATTGCATTTCACACCTTTATTTTTAAGAATGTTTCCAACTTCACGACAAATAAATTCATATGAGAAAAAACTACCATAAAATTCTAGATTAACTTTTTCAGTAAAATTTGTAGGATTTATAAAAACATATAATAGCCTGTCAATGTAACATTCTAACATAGAGTTAATTTTTTCTTTAAAAATAACATTTGTTATCAACTCATCAGGAGGTAAATGAAAGGCAAACACCATTTCACAAATATCATAAAAAGAAATAAATTTGTATACTTGTATCAAACAATTATTATCAAAATATTCTATTTTACCTAAATCAAAATAAAATTTATAATCTTTCATAAAAACCTCTGAGCAAAAATCTACTCAAAAATTAGATGATTAAAACATCTAAAAAACAAAAGGACAAAAACATCTGTCCCTTTGTTTACTAAATTTCAGCTAATTTCTTCGACATAAATAACACCTACAATATTAGCAATTTCTTCCATCAAACGAAGATGTTCAAATCTTCCTGATAGTTCTAGAGTAATAAATGATGCTATTTTTTTTTCTGGAACATCAAAATATTCAATTCTTTCTGAATTAACATCTCCAAATGCAGTTCTAGAATCAGTCATTCTAATGCCATTCTCAGCACAGTATACTAGTACTCGATTATATGCCTCTGTAGATCTAACAACGATATACAATTCGATTATCTTTGAACGACTTTGAAGATATTTTTTTAAAGGTTGGAACATAGTTATAACACTCCAAACAGAAACTGCTCCTAGTACGGCTCCTTCATAAAAACCAACACCTATAGCTAGACCGATTCCAGCTGAAGCCCATATTCCGGCTGCAGTTGTTAAACCAGTTATTTTCTTTTTATCTGTAATAAGTATTGTTCCAGCCCCAAGAAAACCAACACCTGATATAACTTGCGCACCTAAGCGTGTAGGATCTCCTGTACCAAATTTATAAGATACATACTCATTAGTCATCATAATTAAACATGCAGCCAGACAAACAATACTATGTGTACGAATACCTGCTGGTTGAGATTTACTTCCTCTCTCTAAACCAATTACACCACCAATAACTAATGAAAGTACAATTCTTAATACAATTTCGATATATGATAGTCCTAAGCTTGTTGCCTGCATTATTATTTCCTTTTTCTACTAGCTGGTCTCTGAGTAAAGTATAATACAGAACCAGAAATTATCATTAATACAATAGTATAAACGAACACAAGTGCTTGAGCATTTGAAGTTGCTGTTTCATCACCTGCTGAACGAATAGTTATACCCAGCGGTTGAGCTAATGGATGGTAAAGAAATACAGATAAGTCGAAGTCAGTTAATAAAGAGTTAAAGTTTAAAGCAATAACAGAGAGAACAACCGGTAAAATAAATGGAATGATAACCTTCATCATAGTATAAAAAGGTGAAGCACCCATACTTCTTGCTGCATCTTCCATCTCATCATCAACACTAAATAAAATAGCACGTACCATTCTATAAGAAAATGGGATTTTTACAACTATATATGCAATAAGTAGAATTACCAAACTACCTACCAAAATCTGATTCAAGACAAGAAATTGTGGCTGATTAAAAGTAAATAATAAACTTACTGCTAAAAGTGTACTTGGTAGTAACCAAGGAAGTAGAGCACCATATTCAAATAAGAAATCAAAGCGAGCTTTATGTTTTCTGACAACACGAGCAAATACAACTGCTAGAATTGTTGCTGTTGTCGCAGCGATAATAGAATAAATAAAGCTGACCAAGAATGGAGAGAATGCCGCACTATTACTAAAGAATAAGCGATAATTTTCTAAAGTAAAGTTTGATAATGTTAAGTTACCTGTTTGAATTGCAACTGGATCTGTAAATGAGTATAATACTATAAAAATTAGTGGAAGCATGAAAACTGTGAACAATCCATATGCTACAATGTGAGCAATGATATTCCAAGGCTTAGACGCAATTTTTTGTTTTTTAAGAGGCGCTTTAGTCTTAGAGATAGAAATATAATTTCCACCTTTTTCTATCTTATTCATGATAGTAAGCAAAATTGTAGTTGCAATACCTAAAATAATTGCAAGTAGGGCAGCTAAATCACGAGAATTCCCCATCCCTGCAAATGTAATAATCATTGGATTTATAGTTTGAAATTCTTTACCACCAACAATCATGGGTGCTGCTACTGCAGATAAACCACTAAGAAAAACCATGATAGTAAGTGCAAATAGAGTTGGAATTAAGGTTGGTAACACTACTTTTCGGAAAACAGTAAATGGTTTTGCTCCCATATTTCGAGCAGCCTCAATAGTGTGATAGTCAACGCTTCGAATTGTATTTGTTAAAAACAATGTATGATTAGCAGTTCCTGAAAATGTCATAATGAATAAGACTGCACCATACCCAATAAACCAGTTAGGGTCTAAAGAAGGTATAATATTTTGTAAAAATTTTGTAATCAATCCATAAGGACCATAGACAAATTTATATCCAGTCGCTAAAACCACTCCTCCATAAATTAAAGAGGTCATATAACCTAATTTTAAAATTTTAGCACCTTTAATATCAAAGTATTCTGTAAATAGAACACAAAGAATACCTACGATATTAACTGTAATAATGAGTGAAAATGCCAACTTAAAACTGTTCATAATACTCTGAAGTGCCCTTTGAGATTTTAGAACACGATGTACAGCATCAAGGGAAAATTCTCCTCCTTTTACAAATACATTCACTACTAGATCAAAGTTTGGATAAATAATAAATGTTACTAAGAACCAGATTAACCCTAAACGAATAAGCCAATCTTTTAAATTTAATTTATGACGCATACTGCACCTCCTTAAAATTGCAGAACGTCTGATGGTGTGATAAATAATTCCACACTTTCTCCGACAGATCTAATAGCAGCCTGACTATCAATACTTGTTACATTAAGAATCTGACTTTCAGAAACTTTTATTGTATAGTGAATTGTAACTCCAGAAAACTCAACATCAATAATTGTCCCTTTTAGAATGAAATCTTGTTCAGTTTCACGATTGAATCGAACTTTCTCTAATCGAATGTATCCTTTTTTATCTTCTAAGAAAACGCTTGCATTTTTCAGTAATACTTCGTGGACTGTTTCATCGGTCAAAACATTAATATCTCCAATAAAATCACATACAAATTCAGTTTGAGAATTATGATAAATTTCTACTGGTGTACCAACCTGTTCGATGAATCCATTGTTAAAGACTGCAATTCTATCAGATAAAGTCAAGGCTTCCTCTTGATCATGAGTAACATATAAAGTAGTAATACCTAACTCTTTTTGAAGTCTTTTCAACTCTTTTCTCAAATCTACACGTAATTTTGCGTCAAGGTTTGACAATGGTTCATCTAGACAAAGAATTTTAGGTTCAAGAACCAGAGCACGAGCCAATGCTACCCTTTGTTGTTGACCCCCAGATAATTCTGATACATTACGCTGTAACTGTTGATCAGAGATCTTAATTTTTGCTGCTACTGCTGATACTTTTGCTTTAATAACATCTGGAGCTACCTTCTTAACTTTTAAACCAAATGCAATATTATCAAAAACAGTCATAGTTGGAAATAGCGCATAAGATTGAAATACAATACCAATTCCACGCTTTTCAGGTTCCAAATGAGTGACATCTGTTCCATTAACTTCAATACTTCCTGATGATGGATCTAGAAAACCTACCAATGCTCTCAAAGTAGTTGATTTACCACATCCTGAAGGCCCAAGAAATGTAAAAAATTCCCCTTCATGTATATCTAAATTCAGATTATCAATTGCAACAAAATCACCATATTTAATTTGAATATTATCAAATTTAATCATCTCACTAACTCCCTCTATTACTAAACCAAAAGCCTCTCTTTATTTCTTCCATAAATTTAGAAATAATAGAGAGACTTGGACATAAAAATTAACTCTTATTTCTTATTGTACGTATTCTAATTCAGCTTTTTCTACCCATTCATCCAAATGCTTTCCAACAGCTTCCCAGTCAATATTTTGTGGTTTCACTTGATCAACAAATTTCTTTGTATCTTCTGGTAGATCTTTGAGGGCATCTTTATTTGCAGGAATAGATCCAAAGTTCTTACTATATTCTACTTGAATTTCTGATTGACCAAACCAATCAATAAATTCTTTAGCTAACGCTTGTTTTTTACTAGTGCTTAAAACCATAGTTTGTTCAGTTACAAATGGTACACCGATCTCAGGAGTCATAACTTTGAAAACAACATTTTGTTCTTTTTGTCCAACTAATGCACCAGAACCCCACATCATTCCATATTGTATTGGATCTTCTTTGTCTAACATCTTAACAATTGAACTTTCTCCCTTTTGAAGAGTGTATGCATTTTTCAAATATTCTTTTGCTGCTTCCCAACCTTTTTCAGAAACACCTAATTCACCTTTATCATCAAGGTATCGAACTAAGATACTTGCTAGAATTGCCCGTCCTGTTCCACCTGAGAGCCCAGAAATTGAATATTTACCTTTATATTTACTACCTAATTCAGTCCAATCTTTAGGCATTTCTTTTACATCAGGCGCTCCAATTAAAACTAATGGTTGAACAATCACAGGATTATAATAATTATCTTTATCTGATAAAGATTGATCAATTTTATCTAACCATTTAGGCTTGTACTGTACTAGTAATTTTTGATCTCTAATTTTATTTGAATCAACAGCACCAATTCCAAATACCATATCTGCAACTGCATTATTCTTCTCGGCAATAACACGGTCTGCTAATTGAGCGCCAGGGATATCAACCATTTTTATATTAAAACCAGCTTCTTTTGCTTTAGCAGTTAACCAATCACCACGACCATTTGAGACTGAGTTCGAATAGATTACTAATTCTTGACTTTTATCAGCTTTTTCTTCAGATGAAGAAGCAGTCGTAGAATTTGAACCGCCAGAGCAAGCAGCAAGTGTAGTAAGAGCAACTCCCGTTGCAAGTACAGTAGACCAAACTTTCATTTTTTTCATGATAAGTTCTCCTTTTTTATTATTTTATTTAAATTTTTCGTAATATGGAACAAATTGTCTCATATCTTCAAATACAGTATAGTCAATTCGGTTTACAGTAATAGTTGGAATCTTCTCTAATAAGATTTCAGTTAATTCTGCTCTGACTTTAGTAAACTCTTCTTCCTCCTCTTCGGTTAGAGGAATCCGAAGATACCCAATTGAAATATGGAATTGATATCTATCATGATTAGGGAAACGAACACCTGCTTTTTCTGAGACATAAGTACGAATTTCTTCTAATCTCTTTGCAGAAGCTTCATCTGCAGGTTCAACTAGTATGTTTTGTTTCCCCATTTCAGTTACACGCATATGAATTTCTTCGTCCAACAATGGAAATATGTCAAGTTGTTTAGCAAAGTAATCATGTATTTCCTGTAAAGGTGTATCTAGAGGAAGATTACTGCTCCAAAACTCCGTTTCACGATTTTCATGGCACAACAATTCAATTACAGTCATGTGAATAGAATTCCTTGGAGTTAAAGTAAACTTATCGATAAATGGTAATTCTCTATAACGTGATTGAATAATATCAACAACTTCCATCAAATCTTGTTTAGTATAAAGATTTGCTACAACAGTATTTCCTGGAAAATGATTAAATTCTCCATTTTCTTTGAACTTAATTTTTGTTAGGTTTTTCATATAAAGACCCTCTTTTTTATATTTGACACCGGTGTCACCCATGCTTATATTATATAACGAAACCGTTTACTTTGTCAAGCGCTTTCAAAAATTTTTTAAAAAAATTTATCTTTCATTAAATATGCATTTCATTAAAAGGTTAAGTAATTTTTCCAAAATACAGCACTCATATAGACAGTATCATCAATTATAGCCATTGGGATTTTTTGATTGCCAATTCCATGTATCTCTACACATGTCTTCAATCGATTTTGTTGTCCTCCAATTTAATTCCTTATATGCTTTGTCTGCATTTGCATAACAAGTTGCAACGTCTCCTGAACGTCTTGGAACTATTTTATAAGGAATAGGGATCTTATTAACACTTTCAAATGTATTTACTAGTTGTAATACACTAGTTCCTTCTCCCGAGCCTAGGTTATAGATATAAACATCTGTTTTTTCAGATACTTTTTCTAAAGCTTTTATATGTCCTATTGCTAAATCTACTACATGGATATAATCGCGCACACCAGTACCGTCAAGCGTATCATAATCATTTCCGAACACACTTAGTTCTGACAGCTTACCTACCGCTACTTGTGCAATATAGGGCATCAAGTTGTTAGGAATTCCTGAGGGATCTTCCCCAATCAAACCAGACTCATGAGCACCAATTGGATTGAAATAACGAAGCAACGCAATACTCCATTCTGAATCTGCCACATGAACATCTTTTAAAATTTGCTCAAGCATCACTTTCGTATACCCATAAGGATTTGTCGCACTTGTTTGCATAGTCTCAATTAGAGGTGACTGATTGTTAATTCCATATACAGTCGCACTTGAAGAAAAGACAATCTTTTTAACATTAAATTCTGACATCACTTCAACAAGTGCCAATGTACTCATAATATTATTTTTGTAGTACATCACAGGCTTTTGCACGGATTCTCCGACAGCTTTATAACCTGCAAAATGAATTGCAGCATCAATCGATTCTTGTTCAAATACCTTTCTCAATGCTTGTTTATCACAAACATCTAATTCGTAAAACACGGGACGTATTCCTGTAATTGCTTCAATACGGTCTAGCACCAAGATGCTAGAGTTCGAAAGGTTGTCGACAATGATGACTTCCTTTCCTAAATTTAGTAATTCTACTACGGTATGGCTACCAATATAACCAGCTCCGCCTGTTACCAATATTGCCATTTGGGTTTCCTCCTAATTAATTCCAACCGACTTAACAAATCTCATAAACGCTTCATGCCCAGACGGTGTATTCTTATAAACTCCTGCATCTTCCAGAACTCTCGCAAACACTTGTCCTGCTTCGTGTTGAACTACGCTATTAACCTCTTCTTTATTAATGCGAGGATATTTTTCTTTCAATTGGTCAGCCCATTCTAAATGATAATCCGCAATTGCGTTTTCCTCTCCTAAAAGATATTTTCCAACTTCTTCTAACTCTGGTTTCAAACGAGGTGGTAATATCGCAAGTCCCATCACTTCGATTAATCCGATATTTTCCTTTTTAATATGTTGTACATCTTGATGAGGATGGAAAACACCATCTGGGTATTGTTCAGTAGTATGATTATCTCTTAGAACAATATCTAATTCATATCTCCCGTCCACTTTACGAGCAATAGGAGTCACCGTATGGTGTGGGACATCTTCAGTCATAGCAATGATGTCTACTTCTAAATCTGAGTATTCTCTCCACTTATTTAGAATTTTAGTAGCTAAATCTAACAAGCGATTTTTATTTTCACTTTGTAACCTAATTACTGACATTGGCCATTTTACAATACCAGCATTAACATCCTCAAAGTCTTTAAAACGAAATTCACTCTCAAATTTTGCTTTTTCCATTGGGAAAATATGTTTCCCTCCCTGGTAGTGGTTATGACTAAGAATGGAGCCTCCTGAGATAGGAAGATCAGAATTTGAACCAGCAAAATATCCTGGCAAAATATCAACAATCTCCAATAATTGTTCAAATGTTTTAGAGGTAATAGCCATTGGTACATGTTGACTATTCAAAAATATCGCATGCTCATTAAAGTATGAGTAAGGAGAATACTGGAATCCCCATACTTCGTCACCAAGTTTCATCCGAATAATTCTATGATTCGAACGTGCTGGATAATTTATTCGCCCCTGATATCCTTCATTTTCCATACATAGTAAACATTTGGGATAATTAGTGGCTTTTACTAATTTTTCAGCAGCAATTGTTTTTGGATCTTTTTCGGGTTTTGACAAATTTATCGTAATCTCTAGCTCTCCGTATTTAGTTGATGCTCGAAACTCAATATTCTTAGCAATAGCAGAAGTTTTAATATAATCACTATCTTTACTTAACTTATAAAACTCTTCAACTGCTTCTTGAGGTGATATATCATATGAACTCCAAAAAATATCATTTAATCGACTAGGTAAAGGAACTATGAAATTCATTAACTCTGCTCCTAAACATTCCTTTTCCTCAATTAAATCTTTAATTTTACCGTTTTTTAAGGCGATTTCCACTAAGTAATCTTTTATTTGTTTCAGGTCATTTTCATCGGAAATGCGATCAGTTCCCTCCTCACCTATTAACGCTAGTACCCTATTTTTCACATATATTTTGTCAATTTCATTATACATTCCGTATTCAATTACTCTATCAACAAAATTATCAATAATTGTTTTCATATATTTTTCTTTCTAATTTATGTTCCCATATTTTCTATACATTATCCATTTATAAATTGATTGCGTAGTATGAGCAATTTTATCAAGGTGATGAATAATATCTAAAGCACCAATTACTTCAGAAACATTCCCATCATCTTCAAATATGTAATTCATTATTTTCTTTTCAATATTTATACTAAGCTCTTCTATCTCATTCTGTTTTTGTATAACAACCATATCTAAACATCCAAATTGTTCCTCTCTATAACAAGATATAGCCCTATTCATATGCAGTCCGATAACTTCATGAAGTATTTTTATTTCTGAAATAATTTTCTTCAAAATTTCATTATTTTGAATAATCTGTAGATTTTTTAAAATTTCAACAATTCTATCCCCAATACGTTCAATGTCAGTTGATATTTTTATTACACTAATAATTCTTCTTAAGTCATATGAAACGGGATGTTGTAAACAAATTAACTCATATCCTTTTTTATCAACATTTAGAACTGACTCATTTATGATTAAATCTTCTTTAATCAATTCTATTCGTTCTTCATTTGATAAATATTCAAATAACTTCTCGTATTTATCAAGCACAGATACCCAAATGGTCTCTAAATTATTTGATAATTCTATAATTTCATTTTCTAAATATAACCTTAACATTTAGGTACCTCTTCTTAACAAAGTTCAATAGTAACAATTAATATTTTAAACAATATATCAAACATCAATAACTAGAATACTTGCATCATCCTTCTTTCCATAGATTGGATCAATAGCAGAAGAATTAAATCTCATCTTAATTAACTCTTCAAAAGTCTTATTTTGATTATTTTGATAGAATTCATAAAAGCCATCGCTCATTAAAACAATTTGTTCACTAGTAACATCTATTTGATTAATAATAGCATGGTCTAAAAATCTCTCATCCAACGAACCTATCCAGTACCCACTCGGTTGATTAGATAATTTTCTGATTTTTTGTAAAATAATTTTTTTATTTAAAGCACTATTTGTACCAATTGAATCTTTTATCTCATTTTTTCCTTTTTCAAATAAGTTATCTACTCTATGATCAGTTATTTCCATTTCGTTTACTAGCATGACGCAGTCACCTAGCATCATATACTCCAACTTTTTTTCTGAAAGTTTAGCAAATATAAAAGCAAATGTTGGTAAGCGATAATACTCTGTTAATTCATATGAGTTTAAACCGATTTCATCTTTAACCTCGAGTAAAGCAGTTTCAAATATTTGTTTAAGAGTTTTTGATTCTTTACAATTAACCGACAAACTTTCTGATAAAATATGTACAACTTCTGAGACTGAATAACCCATCTCCTCTTTAGAATTATATAAATCTGTAGCTCCATCGATAATCCAAAAATACTGATTTTGTGAACCTACAGTATCCTCATTTTCTACGGAACTTCCTTGTATTGAACAAATTTTATTTATCTTTACCATAATACTTCAACCCTTTTAGTGTCAAAAGTAAACTAATTCCTGTCACTGTTAAGAATAGTTCCATAATCTTGTTCGAACCAGTCTTTGGTAATTTTTGTTTTACATCTACTATTTCTTTAGATTTATTAATATGATTTTCAGTTTCTCTTCCATCTCCAACTATTTTATGGTTCACTTCTTCTGTCTTATTATCTTGTTTATTGTCGATCTTGTCATTCATTTGTCTATTATCTTTACTTGAGTTAAACTCTCCGTTCTTCTGGTTACTATCAATTACATTATTTGAATTAGATTGTTTTTCATGCACATATGAACTTGTTTTAAATTTTTCCTCTTTGTTTTTTTCTTTTTCGTTTTTATCACTTAAATTATTTGTTACAATTTTGTAAAGCCCATTCTCCGTTACAATATTGAAATTACCATCGCTATCACGTATAACAGGTTCTTTCCCATTTGCATTAGATTTGATGAATGATATATACTTACCGGATAAATTATAAAATTGGTTATTTAAAACGGTTATTTTACCCTTTGAATCCTCAATAACAATTCCTTCTTTACCACCGAATATACTATTCTCTGACACTACTAAATTATCACTAACTCGTAATAATTCAATATTTGGTTGTTCTGTTTCCTTAGAATTATTATTAATTACATTTTTTGTTACAGTAATATCTGATACTTTTCCTAAATATTCTGCACTATCTTTTGCTACTCTAATAGCCTTTGTTTTAGGATCAGAAATATAAAATGTATTTTCAGTAATAACGACTTTCTTATTTAAATCAAGTTCATCTTTTACATTTTTATAACTAAAAGCATTTATTAAGGCTGCACCATTTTCTCTATAATGTACACTTTCTCCTTTTACTTTCTTATCAAATCTATTTCCTTTAATTAAAATATCAGTAAATCCTGTAAAACGTACACCAGAATACATCATGTTATCAAAATGATTATTTAAAATTTTAATATTAGAGGGGTTCTGTGTCGACAATGTTTGATAGTGTGTACCAATTGCTGTTACTAATTCTCCAGATTTATCACTTTTACCAAAATAGGAATTTTGAATAGTCACATTTTCAGATTTTTTCCCATCATCATTCAAGGCATAAGGAAAACCTTTTCTAGTTAATGGTTCAATCTGAATGCTCTCCTTACTTATGATTTGCCCATCCTTCATCGTTTTGGGTAAGGCTTGCCCAAGAAAACGAGAATTATCAACTAATACATTTTTCGAACCTGCAATTTGAATAGCATGCCCTTGATAACTATCCTTGAATGTTACATTTTTTATAGTTACGTTATTTGAATTCCCAATAGCAAATGCACCTGAAGAATTTATAAGTGGTAGATTTTTTGCTTTAGTTCCTTCTTCATTCAAAGCACCGTTCATATCAATAGTACCACCAGAATAACTAATATCTTCTGTTGGGCCCCATTCTACTTGCGCACCATCATCCGTAAATAAACCTGTCATAAAAACAATAGAAGGGTGATTCTTAATATTTATACCATTTAGAATGGTAGCTTTCTCATTCAATTCTAAGTGTGTATGACTTTTTAAAAAAACAATTTCTTTTACTAAATAAGTTCCTTCCGGAAAATATACATTTCCTCCACCTAGCCCTTGAGCTGCAGCATCTATTGCATCTTGAATTGCTTGTCGATCATCATTAACCCCGTCACCTATTGCTCCATAATCTTTAACATTCAAAGCTACGTGTTCGTTCAGATTAGTACTTAAAATAGTATTCACTTCCATCCCAGAGATGTTACCCATCATAGTATCATTTGTTATATCAGGTTTATTTTGATTAATACTCACTCCTCCATTATTATCAGTACTTAAACTTGAATTGTTATCAAGACTGAGAGTATCAGAATGGGGTTGCGCAGATAATGATGTAGATGTGCTACTCAACAAAGAGTTCATTTGCATATTATCTTTAGACGAAGAAGTTTCACCAACTACTTCATTAGCTAAAACACTTTGTGTTCCAATAAATAAAACCGCTAAGAGAACTGAGCAAACTCCCACCTTAGACTTACGAATAGAGAAAACCTCATTTTCTTGAAAAGATTTCATATTAGCCTCCAATTAAAAATATTATGTCCTAATTTAATATTCATATAAATTCCATACCAGAAAATGACACCGCTGTCATTTTCTTTATAATATATTTTTAAATCAAAATTGTCAAGGAATAACACAATAAAATATCAAAATTGTGAAAGCGTGACCATTTATATATCTAACCATACTTCTAATAATTCTTTAACCTTCCATTCAAAAGTGATTACTATCTTTCTTAGCTTGAACATAAAAATATCCTATTCACTGTATTTAAAGCATGTTGACATCTTGTAAAATACTAATTTATAAATACAAGAACAAATATCTTGTCATGCAAGCATTCGCCAGGTATATTTACATGAATATCGTTCATATAGCGGATTGAAATCAAAACAATACAATATATTTCTTAAATAGATTTTCTATAAAAGCTAGATTCAAGCTCTATAAAAATAGACGCAGTTCTTCTAAAATACTGGAATAGGACATATAAATCATTGTAGACACGTGTTTTATAGATTATTTCAAAAGAATGACTAGAACATGAAAAATAGTCTCAAAACTTTGAACAATATTCTGAAAACAAAAAAGAAAGACGCGAGTTTCCACAACCTCATCGTGGAAACTCGCGTCTTTCAAAAAATAGGGTGAATTGAAAACTAGAACAAGACACTACATTTTCTAAATGATGCCTAATAAAAATTCTAAATGCTACACCAAATTGCTCACATCTCATTTCAAACCATACAGTATATTGAAACTATAAGAGTACACCTTTGCTTCTAAAATATTGCTAGAAATTAATTTGACTATCCTGATTGATTTGTCCTGTTTTTATTTCATTTTACTATAGGACTTTCAATTGAAAACAACAGTTTTACACTCAATTAGACTTTTTAGAAACAGAATCACTATTACTTGACTGTAGTTTGTCATTTTTTTGATGAAGTTAGCACTTTTTCAGAAACTGTTTTGAAAGTCTCAATGATATAGTCCACTTCTTCATCGCTTAGTTTAGTATGAAGAGGGAGCGTAATTTCATTTTCAAAGAAGGCATAGGCCTTGGGATAATTCGCCATATCAAAGCCAAGATTCTTATAGGCTGTCAAGAGCGGAAGCGGTTTGTAGTGGACATTACTTGCAATTCCTGCTTTAGCCAATTCTTGGATGATGAGATTACGTTCTTCTAAACTCGCTCCTTCTACATGAGTGATGTAGAGATGGCGTGAAGATTCGACAGTATCAGTCTTGTGTGCCAATGGATGGATACGAGAACCTGCAAAACCACGATCATAGCGGTCCACGATGTCCTTACGACGTTGCAACAAACTTGGATAGCGGTCCAATTGTACCAAACCAAGCGATGCCATGATATCAGTCATATTGCACTTGTAGGCTGGTGTTACGATATCGTATTCCCATGAGCCCAGTTGCATCTTAGCAAGAGCATCCTTGGTTTGTCCGTGAAGGGAAAGAATTTGGAATTCCTTGTACATTTCTTCGTCATCAATCGCTGGATTGGCCTTCCAAGTGGCACTTCCACCTTCTGCCGTTGTAAAGTTCTTAACGGCGTGGAATGAGAAGGAAGTAAAGTCCGCGATAGAACCAGCAGGTTGCCCTTTATAAGTTGATCCCAAAGCATGGGCACTATCAGAGACAATCACAATACGGTTAAAAGCTTTTTGCCACTTGCTTGAAGAAGTAAAGAGGTCACGTTTCTTTTCCACAACTTGGAACAAACGGTCATAGTCGCAAACAATCCCTGCAAGTTCAACCGGAATAATCACCTTAGTCTTTTCAGTAATGGCTTGCTCCAGTAAGTCATAATCCATCTCAAACGTATCTGCTTGGATATCCACCATGACAGGGGTTGCTCCTACGTGAGTGATGACACTACATGAAGCTGTATAAGTCATGGCTGGAACGATGACTTCATCACCATATCCCACTTCAAGCACACGCAAAATTAACTCCAGAGCGGCTGTCGCAGAGTTGAGGCAGACAGTCTTAGGCGTCTGTGTGTATTGAGACAAGCGACGCTCCAGTTCTTTTGTCTTAGGACCTGTTGTAATCCAACCAGAACGCAGAGTGTCTGCTACTTCAGCAATTTCTGCTTCCGTAATATCGGGTGGTGAAAATGGAATATTGTAATTTGGCATTGATTTGCTCCTTTTATTTGTACTCATTTTCTCATGACTACTTTATTTTAGTACTTCAAACACGGTTTGAAACATGATTTTGATGTCTCCAAGAAAACTAAACTCTCGGAGATAGGCGAGGTTATAGCGCATCTTTTCAGGAAGAACATGCTCCACATAGGCTTGGTCAACTGACAGGCCTTTTTCGGTCATTTGACTGATAATAGTGTCCTCATCCTTGTAGTTGATGCTGGCTGGAGAGGTAATCCCTGCTGGCAAGAGCAAGGTCGCCATCATTTCAGGGTTATACTGCTCTGTATAACGTGGCACTTCCGGACGCGTCCCTACAAAGGACATTTCGCCTTTCAGGACATTGACCAGCTGAGGCAGTTCGTCCAAACGGACACGGCGGATGAAATTGCCAACCTTGGTGATGCGGCTGTCGTTAGCAGAAGTCACTAGACTTCCTTTTTTGTCCGCATCCGTCACCATGGTACGGAACTTCCAAATCTTGAACCGACGGTTGTACTGGGTCACGCGCTCTTGCTTGTAAATAACTGGCCCCTTGCTATCCAACTTGATCCAAATGCTCAAAATGAGAAAGATGGGAGAGGTCAGAATCAGCAAGACTACGGCTAGAACCCAGTCCAAGCAACGCTTGAAAATCAGCGAACCCTTCCTTTTAGAGACAAGCTGGTAGTAAGACTCAACCTCGCTTGATTTCATTTCCACGGGCAAGTCTTCCCATTTCAGCATGCTGTTTCTCCTTTGTTTTTATTATACTATTTGTCAACATTTTTCATTATACCACAAAATGGAAAAGGCGGTGAAAGAAATCTGTAATTTGAAGGATTTCCTTCTTACACTCAATGAAAATCAAAGTACAGCTTTTAGGTTGCAGATAAAGCTGACCTGACTTGAATAGATTTTCAAAGAGTATTAAGACATAGCACCCGCCTGCAAGCTATACATCTTGTGATAGGTTCCTCCCAGAGCCAAGAGTTCCTCATGGGTTCCACTCTCGATGATGTGCCCCTTGTCCAAAACATAGATACAATTGGCATCTTGGATAGTAGAAAGACGGTGAGCGATGGCAATGGTTGTCCGTCCCTGTCTCATCTTAGCCAGAGAAGCTTGAACCAAACTTTCTGTTTCAGAGTCAATATTGGCTGTCGCTTCATCCAAAATCAGAATTTTAGGCTGACTGGCGACTGTTCTGGCAAAGGCAAGAAGCTGACGCTGACCAGTAGAGAAGCTCAAACCACGCTCAGAAACAGGGGAATCATAACCCTGAGGAAGTTCTTGAATAAAGGAATCTGCATCCACGAAGGCTGCTGCAGCCTGGACCTGGTCATCACTGATTTCTTGGTACATGGCGATATTGGACTTAATGGTCCCGTGACAGAGGAAGGGTTCCTGCAAGACCAGCCCGATGTTCTTTTTCAACTCTTCCTGACTGTAGTTCCTGATATCCACATCATCCAAGAGAACTCTCCCTGACTGGAATTCATAAAAGCGCATGAGGACATTGATAATAGACGATTTCCCAGAACCTGTATACCCCACAAAGGCAATGGTCTCACCCTTATTAACGGAGAAGGAAATATCATCCAGAATCGGATGTTTGCCATCATATGAGAAGCACACATGTTCAAAACGGATATTGCCTTCTTTGACTTTAGCCTTCCCATCTTCTTGAAGTGGCTCATAGGTCCTCTCATCGATTAAGGCAAAGACACGGCCTGCAGAAATCATGGACGTTTGAAGGGTTGAAAAGTTTTGCGTCACCTCAATCAAGGGATCAAAGAGGCGGTTTATGTACTGGATAAAGGCATACATGGTCCCGGCCGTTATTCCCAGATAAAGTCCACGGTAGCCAAAATAGGCCATCAAGACAGCATAACCTAAGAGTTTCAGCAAACTCATGGCAGGACGCAAAAAGAGGGCATCCAAGGCTACAGAACGGTTGGCAAAGACCAAGTGTTCTTGGTTGATCTCATCAAATTCCACCTGCAGACGCTTCTCTTGATTAAAGGCCTGGATAATTCTGATTCCCTCGATGTTTTCAGCCAGCTTACTATTGATATCAGACAAGAGACTTCTGGTTTTCTCGATAATCTTGACAGATTTTTTTCGATAGAGATTGACCAAAAGGAAAATCAAGGGGAGAAAGAGCAGGACTAAAGCTGTCAAACGAAAATCCAACACCAACATGGTATAAAGAGTTGTCAGAAAGATGAAAACTGCTGAGATAAAGCTGGACAAAATCCCCGAAAACATATCACTGATAGTCTCGGTGTCATTGGTCAAACGAGAGACAATCGAGCCTGCTGGCGTCTTGTCAAAATAAGACATGCCCAGCTTTTCCATATTGGCAAAGGCATCGCGACGAATATCCCTAACAATACTATAGGACACACGCGCAAAGAGAAGATTGCCGACATACTGGACCAGAGTTTGTAGGATATAAAGGCCATAGTAGGCCAGCAAAACCGTCACAGCGAGTTGGTTAAGATTGCTGAGATACTGGTCAATAAAGTGGGAAGCCACAAGGGGAATGACGCTTTTAATGACCGTAGTCGCTAGGAGAAAACTGAGTGCCAAAAAGGTCAGGAGGCCGTAAGGCTTGAGATAAGACATCAAGCGCTTCAATACAGTCCATTGTTCTTGTTTATTCTGCATCTTCTTCTCCTTTCATTTCCAGCTGCTGAGACTGGTAGGTTTGGGCATACCAGCCATCCATAGCTAGCAGGTCTTCGTGTGTGCCCTGTTCAATAATTTGACCATTTTGCAGAACCAAGATTAGATCTGCATGGACAACTGCACTCAGGCGATGAGCCGTAATAATGGTTGTCTTGTCCTTTCGCGTCTCCTTGAGGTTGTCGATAATGGCATACTCTGTCTTGGCATCCACGGCCGACAAAGAATCATCCAAAATCAAGATATCAGGGTCTAAAATCATAGCCCGACTCATGGCCAGACGCTGCTTTTGACCTCCAGAAAGACTGACTCCCTTTTCACCAATCAACGTATCAAATCCCTGAGGCATGGCTACAATGTCTTGGTAAACTTGGGCTAGCTTGGTCGCTTCCTCGACCGCTGAAAGTGGTAAATCAGGATTCCCAAAGCGGATATTGTCTAAGATTGAAGTCGCAAAGAGAAACTGGTCCTGAGGAACATAGCCCATAAGACTGCGAAGGTCTGTCAGACGATAGTCACGAATATTATGACCGTTTAGGTAAATAGCACCCTTATCCACATCATATTCACGCAAGAGAAGCTTGATCAAGGACGTTTTTCCAGAGCCTGTCTGACCAACCAAGCCCAGTGTTTGCGCTTTTTCCAGACTAAAATGAATATCCGTTAGTGTTTCATCATTTTCAAATGCAAAGCTATCAATGGCATACTGCAAGCGCCCGTTTTCAATTCCATCTAAAGGAAACTCAGGGTCTTGTACAGGTGATTCCTGAGACAAAAGTTCCTCAATCCGCTGATAAGAAACCTTCCCTCGCTGAGTAATATTAAAGAGGAAACCAATAGCCATAAGAGGCCAAACCAGCATATCCAAGTAGCTGATAAAGGTAACTAGATTCCCAACCGTGATTTGCCCTTTCTGAACCATCAAGGAGCCGACCAAGAGGGTTAACACATAGGATGAACCAACAAACAAGAGAACCATAGGGTCAAAGAGACTATCGTATTTCATAGTTTGTAGGTTCTTTTGGAAGGTCAATTCATTGACTTCCTGAAAGGACTTGAGCTCATCCGCCTGGTAACCGAAAGACTTGGTCACTTTGATACCTGATACGGACTCCTGTACCTTGTTATTGAGTTCGGAAAAAGCGGTTTGCGATTCGCTAAAGGCCTTATGGGTCTTTCTCCCTAGACGACTGGTCGCATAAGCCATGAAAGGTAAGGGTAAAATGGCAACTAGGGTCATCTGCCATGAAATGCTAAAAAGCATGGTCAACAAGGTCACTAAAGCTGTGATTGAGGCATCCACCGCTGACATAACCCCTCCCCCTGCGAGACGGGTTAAGGCACTGATATCATTGGTTGCGTGTGCCATCAGGTCCCCCGTCCGGTAGGTTTGATAAAAAGCTGGAGACATTTTTGTGAAATGCTCAAACAAGCGAGAGCGCATAATCTGTCCCAAACGGTAGGAAGTACCGAGGATATACATACGCCAAACATAGCGCAGATAGTACATCCCAAAGGCTGCAAGAAGCAAGTAAAATAGGGCAAGAAGGAGGTCCTGCTGGGTTAATTGCCCCGATGTGATGGCATCAATGACCCTCCCCATAACCATGGGGGGAATGAGGTTGAGGACGGAAACCAAGACCAGAGCCACAATCCCGACTAAATAACGGCGTTTTTCTAACTTGAAAAACCACCAAAGTTTTTGAATAATGGACATAACATCCCTTTCTGATTGCAAATAGAAACCTGAGGCCAAGACCCCAGGTTTTTCTTATTCATAGGTTACGACTGTAACGGCACCCTTGTCATACTCAGCGATAAAGATATTAGCTACATTGTCATGTCCTTGCTTGTTGAGGTTATCAAGCAGCCACTCTTCGCTACGACCAATCGACTCCAAAACATCTACTTGGATCACACCGTCAGTCACAACTGGATACTTAGGATTTTCATCTCCCATTTGGACCACGATGAGTTGGCCATTTTGCTCCTGCACAGCTCGTTTAACTTGCTTCATCTGGAAAATTCCTTGGCTACGAAGTTTGAGAGCAACTTCTGCCGCAGACAAACCAACTGAACGACAGGCTTCTGGGTCAATCTGCCCATTTTTGATAAGGAGAGTTGGTTTTCCATCAATCAAGCGTTTGACAAAATGAACATTGTTATTGAGCCACTTTAGGGTCAATACCAAAATCGTCCACATCATCAAAATCACTGCATACTGGAGAATGCTGATAGAACTATTGTAAATCACCCCACCGATGATACCACCAAGAACATAGTTCTGAATTTGGTCTGTCGCAGAGTTAGGTGCCAGGTTCCCCTTTCCTGTCACATTGATAACAAAAACCAGCGAGAAGAGACCCAAGGCCAGTTTGATTAAAATTTCTATATAGTTGAGTGTCATTTGTTTACCTCCACCAATTCAATAGCGTCTGTTTGATGCAATTCTAGTTTCTCTAAAAGATACTTGTCTGGTTGGCTCCCATTCATAGCGCGGTAGAAATTTGAACCTACCTTGACAAGCGCTCCATCAGTGGTTGCAGAAGTATTGACATAAACTTCTGATTTATCCACTCCCAAATCTTTAGAAACGACCTCTATAAAATGAAGGGAGGTTTGAAATTGATTGTTAGAGGCTTGATTGGTCTGGTATTTTGAAATTGTCACCAAAAGCAGGGCCACTAAAGTCAGGGCCAAAATCATGACCAATTCCCGAAACTTAGTCCCCTTTTTATCTCGATAAGCCTTAAAAGCAAAAAATCCTGTGATAGCTAGGAGCACAATCCCAAAGCCAATCATCATTCCATTTTGCTGACTGATTTGGCTAAGTACATAGTCATATGAGTAAAATTTCATTTATTTTCACTCCCTTTCATAAAATCATTCTTTATTATAAACGAAAGAGGGTGATTTTTCAAACCATACGTTGGGGAAATAGACATATCAGACCAACTTCTCAAACTAATGACTCCAGTAGCTATTTCAAGATTCTGATTTTGATAATTGATAAGAATAGACACTAGGAATTATCACTACAAAGAAAAGTGTCAAGAAGAATACCCAGTAAACATATAGTTGCACAAAGGAATTTAGAAACAATAACAATCCTCCTAATACCCAAATTTTTCCAGCTAGGCGATGCGTTTTTCTCCAGTTTCCATCATTCTCCAAGGTCCACGGTAGTCGAATACCGACTATATAATTTCGGTGTGTTTTTGGTAGATAATTTCCAATTATGATCATCATGACTCCCATAAAAATCTGAGCTAGTAGCCCACTCATCATGGAATAACCCAAAGATTCTCCGAAGATAGAAATCATTAATAGACAAGATACAAAAGGAATAATCCAGTAAATCAAAAGTTGTATTTTTGAACTGATATTGCTAGATTTAGGATCCTTAATCATTAAAAATAGAAGCAACCAATGCATCAAAAGCATGAGAGTAGGTAATCCAAAGATAGCAGACATTTTATGATTGTAGCCATCTGCTTGACCCAGTAGATTAAAATGAGTGGGTATCTCCTCTGGTAATTGATTCCAGAAAACACAACCTACAAGGGAAGGTAGTAGGATGAGAATGCTCGTAAATAATACCAATTTCTTATTGATTTTTATCTTCATCAAAATGATCTCCTTTCAGATCTGCTAACCAAACCATTATATCCTCTAAAACCGATGTGTTTAACTCATAATAAATAAAGTTTTTTTCTTTCATTTCATGAATCAAATCCGCTGCTTTCAAAATCGTGAGATGATGTGAAATAGTTGCACTAGTCAACTCGAATTGACTGGCAATTTCTCCTGCAGATAATCTACCTGCTTTGAGTAAATTTAAAATCTCTCTCCTAACTGGATGAGATAAGGCTTTAAAACTATTTGCAAAACTCATAATGACTCCTTTCCCTTTGTAATATTAGTAGGGCTAGGACTAAGCAAGGTAGAACTGATAGCATTCCTGTCGGTGATGGGCCTAAAATCAAGAGGCTTGAAATTTTTTCTCCTGGTAATTGAAAGAGTAAACCAAGACCTGCAGTTGCATTGATTGCCCCATGAAATAGGGCAGAAGCCCAGATAGAACCTGTCTTTTCCAACAACCAGCTCAACAATATTCCTACGCTAAAACAAAATAGAAACATGGCGACAACTCCCAAAACAGGATAAGCAAAATAAGATAGTCCATAATTATAGCCTTGCAAATTGATTGGTAGATGCCAAAGACTCCAAATGAGACCAAGCAAGACATGAGTCTGGACTATTGAAAAGCGTCCTCTTAGAGCTGGGTAAAGATAGCCACGCCAACCAATTTCCTCCCCCAATGCAAAGAAACTATTAAGAAAAGGAGCGTAGGTCAAACTAGCTAAGATTTGAATCAAGGCCAAGAAAGATAAGGGAATGGCTGATTGAGAGACACCTTTTGCTTGTAAGATGGCTTGAATAGATTCAAAACCAAGGCTGAAATTGCTAGGGAATACAAGAAAATAAAGTCCTGCTCCTAAAAAACTGATAACTGCTGGTAACCAGATAGCTAGTAAGTAAAAGCGCCAGTTCCTCTTGAAATTCACGGCTAATTTAGATTTGATTCCACTAGGTTGATTCGTTATTTTCCCTAAGAGAAAGACTGCAAGCGCAGGCATCCACATGGCTACAATACTAGCAAGTTGACTCCATGGAGAATTTAGACCAACACCACCTATCCATAGTGCCAACCATATTATCCAAGCAAGGACATAAGCCAAGACCACAAAAAGAAGGATTGTTCTCTTATTTGACATATATGTAACTTCACTTTCTATTTAGATGTTTTTCTAAATAACATTATACACCTTTCTATTCTAAACACAAGAACTATTTAGATTTTTTTCTAAATAGTTTAGGGGATTTTTATTTTCTCAGGATAAAGTTTAAAGAGTGATTTTTCAAACCATACATTGGGGAAATAGACCTTTTTTTGGTATAATAAAATCTATAATCTGAATGAAAAAGGTAACTTTATGAAACTTATCTCATGGAATATTGATTCCCTCAATGCTGCCCTAACTAGTGACTCAGCTCGTGCCAAATTGTCCCAAGAAGTCCTACAAACCTTGGTCGCTGAAAATGCTGATATCATTGCTATCCAAGAAACCAAGCTTTCTGCCAAGGGGCCTACAAAGAAACACTTGGAGATTTTAGAAGAACTCTTCCCAGGCTACGCAAACACGTGGCGCTCTTCACAAGAACCTGCCCGGAAAGGCTATGCTGGAACCATGTTCCTCTATAAGAAAGAACTCTCACCCACTGTCACTTTCCCAGAAATCGGTGCCCCTTCTACCATGGACTTGGAAGGTCGTATCATCACTCTAGAATTTGATAAATTTTTCGTTACCCAAGTTTACACACCAAATGCTGGAGATGGACTCAAACGCTTGGAAGAACGTCAAGTCTGGGATGTCAAATATGCTGAGTATTTAGCGGAGTTGGACAAACAAAAACCAGTCCTTGCAACCGGTGACTACAACGTAGCCCACAATGAAATCGACCTTGCAAATCCTGCTAGCAACCGCCGTTCACCTGGATTTACCGACGAGGAACGTGCTGGATTTACCAACCTTTTGGCAACTGGATTTACGGATACCTTCCGCCACATTCACGGCGATGCTCCAGAACGCTACACTTGGTGGGCACAACGCAGCAAGACTTCTAAAATCAACAATACTGGCTGGAGAATCGACTACTGGCTCACAAGTAACCGCATCGCTGACAATGTGACTAAGTCTGATATGATCGACTCAGGTGCGCGTCAAGACCACACACCCATTGTCATGGAGATTGAGCTCTAAGGAGAAAGCTAATGGACTATCAAGCTGTCATTCCTGAATTTGTAGTATCTGACCTCGAAAAGTCACGCCACTTCTACTGCGACTTGCTGGGATTCTCTGTCGAATACGAGCGCCCCGAGGAGAAATTTCTCTTCCTCTCGCTTGAAGACTGTCAACTTATGCTAGAAGAAGGCGGCGCAGGAGAATTAGCTCAGCTGAACTATCCTTTCGGGCGCGGTGTCAATATTTCCTTTGGCATTGAAGATGTTCCTCAGCTCCACCAAAAACTGCTGGAAGCTGACTATCCTATCTATCGTCCCCTGACAAAAAGAGAATTTCGAGTAGGAGATAGCTTTATATATCCCCATGAATTTGCGATTTTGGATCCAGATGGCTATTTTTTAAGATTTAGCGAGTAGAATAATAAAGATTGGGAAAAAGTCTTTAAAGTTAGAAAGAGGCATATTGTCAGGTGTTTAAAAACCTAATAATATGCCCTTTTATGATGGAAAAACTTCTAAATGTTAGCCAATAAGTTAATTCTTGCCCACTTTTATTATATTTGTTCGTTTTTAAAACCAAAATACTAACAAAATATTTGATTTTTAAAGTTATTTAGTGTAAAATAAAAACATTGGCTCAAGCCTATTTAAAATTGAATATCGTTTTACTTGTTTATGTCGTGAATTGGCACGATGTTTCTACAAGGTGCCGGAACACCTAACAATAAGTAAGTCAGAAGTGAGGTATGGTCGTTTTTGCCATGCCTATTTTGGGGACTTACTTAGAGATCAAGTAAGTCCTTTTTCTATTACATACTAGAAACTCTAGACAAGCAAATGAAGCATCTTTTAGACTTTAGGAGGTCTTATGAAATTATTAGAAGAGCGCATCCTCAAGGATGGGCATATCTTGGGTGACAACATCCTCAAGGTGGATTCCTTTTTAACCCACCAAGTTGACTTTAGCCTGATGCGAGAAATCGGTAAGGTCTTTGCGGAAAAATTTGCTTCTGCTGGTATTACCAAGGTCGTAACCATTGAAGCGTCAGGTATTGCCCCAGCCGTTTTTACAGCTGAAGCCTTAAACGTTCCCATGATTTTCGCCAAAAAAGCAAAAAACATCACTATGAACGAAGGTATCTTAACTGCCGAAGTTTACTCCTTTACCAAGCAGGTAACCAGCACCGTTTCTATCGCTGGAAAATTCCTCTCACCAGAGGACAAGGTCTTGATTATCGACGATTTCCTTGCTAATGGCCAAGCTGCCAAAGGCTTGATTCAAATCATTGAACAAGCTGGTGCCACAGTCGAAGCTATCGGTATTGTGATTGAAAAATCCTTCCAAGATGGCCGTGATTTGCTTGAAAAAGCAGGCTACCCTGTACTATCACTTGCTCGTTTGGATCGTTTTGAAAATGGTCAGGTCGTATTTAAGGAGGCAGATCTCTAATGCAAACTCAAGAAAAACACTCGCAAGCAGCCGTTCTTGGCTTGCAGCACTTACTAGCCATGTACTCAGGATCCATCCTGGTTCCCATCATGATTGCGACAGCCCTTGGCTATTCAGCTGAACAGTTAACCTACCTGATTTCTACAGATATCTTCATGTGTGGGGTGGCAACCTTCCTCCAACTCCAACTCAACAAATACTTTGGGATTGGACTCCCAGTCGTTCTTGGAGTTGCCTTCCAATCGGTCGCTCCCTTGATTATGATTGGACAAAGCCATGGTAGTGGCGCTATGTTTGGTGCCCTTATCGCATCAGGGATTTACGTTGTTTTTGTTTCAGGCATCTTCTCAAAAGTGGCCAATCTCTTCCCATCTATCGTAACAGGATCTGTTATTACCACTATTGGTTTAACCTTGATTCCTGTCGCTATTGGAAATATGGGAAATAACGTTCCAGAGCCAACTGGTCAAAGTCTCTTGCTTGCAGCTATCACTGTTCTGATTATCCTCTTGATTAACATCTTTACCAAAGGATTTATCAAGTCTATCTCTATTTTGATTGGTCTGGTTGTTGGAACTGCCATTGCTGCTAGCATGGGCTTAGTTGACTTCTCTCCAGTTGCGGCAGCACCACTTGTCCATGTCCCAACTCCACTCTACTTTGGGATGCCAACCTTTGAAATCTCATCTATTGTCATGATGTGTATCATCGCAACGGTGTCTATGGTTGAGTCTACTGGTGTTTATCTGGCCTTGTCTGATATCACAAAAGATCCGATCGACAGCACGCGCCTTCGCAACGGTTACCGCGCAGAAGGTTTGGCCGTACTTCTTGGAGGAATCTTTAACACCTTCCCTTACACAGGATTTTCACAAAACGTTGGTTTGGTTAAATTATCAGGTATCAAAACTCGCCTACCAATCTACTACGCAGCTGGTTTCCTGGTTCTCCTTGGACTCCTTCCTAAGTTTGGTGCCCTTGCTCAAATCATTCCAAGCCCTGTCCTCGGTGGTGCCATGCTGGTAATGTTTGGTTTTGTGTCTATTCAAGGGATGCAAATCCTCGCCCGTGTTGACTTTGCTAACAATGAACACAACTTCCTTATTGCAGCTGTATCAATCGCTGCAGGTGTCGGACTCAATAACAGTAATCTCTTTATCAGCATGCCGACAGCCTTCCAAATGTTCTTCTCAAACGGAATCGTCGTAGCCAGCCTCCTCGCCATTGTCCTCAATGCCGTATTAAATCATAAAAAGAAATAAGAAAAAGAGGTGCGAGCCTCTTTTTTGTGTAGCTAATGAGCAATCATTATAAAAATAAATCAGCTAAAAATCCTTCTCTTAACATCTCTAAATTAAATATGTTCGTAATATGACTAAATGCTTCTGCTAATGGTAAGTGTGCTGTTTTCCATCCTTGACCATCAGTAACCCAAACAAATTCAACATCGTCATCTGAAGTAACAACAAATTCACTGAGTTCAGTAAACTCTCCAGCAACCGCTTTTAATTTACTTCCTCCTCCGCCATAGTAATTCGTTTCAATCAACCAAACCTTATGTTTTTCTCGGGAATAAACTGCAACATCAAATCTTCTTTCAGACTTATCGACAGGTACTTTAATCCCCCACTTGTCTTTAATATATTGGGCTGTAGCTTGAGCTTTCCAATCCAATTTTTGTTCCTGAGAAATTTTTGCTACGTGTCTCTCTAAAATTCCCTCCATGGTTGTCCCACTTCGGTTTTTTCGTGCATTGCTATCTAATCCAGTCTCCACTCCATAAACATAATCAACTAATGAACGATTAGCGTGTTGTTGTAAAAACTTCAATAAACCAGATTTCTCAATAAATTTTATGTAATCATCTATTCTGCTAGCGTCTATCGTTTTGAAATCCAATTGCTCAAAAGACATATTATCGTCATTATCTATTGTCAGAATATCTAAAACATTATCACGACTTGCAATCAGACTAGGAATTGCTTTTAATAAATTAGGTTGTTTAGTGAACAAGTCAAGAGCTTCTATGTAAATATCATCTTTACCAATTAAGTAGTTTAAAGTGTTCAACTCTAGTTCATACTTCTTTGTCTCACGATCAACTTTCTCCCAATTTACATAATATTCAGGAGTTCTGTTGGTAATTGATAATGATTCTAAGAAAATCATTAACCTTTCTTGTGGAGTTTTTATTAAATAATTTTTTAAATTCATAGTTAATTGTCCTCTTGTTTAGGTAATGGTAAGCCAATCGCATCTAACGGAATATAATTAAAATAATATTTACATCCAACACTAATAATATAATCTAAAGTATCTTTATATCGTGGATTTTTAAACCAATCTTTATCTAATAGATATGAATAACTGACTTCCTTATTTAATGGAGAAAATAGTTTTTTGTATTGTTTTAATTTAAAATCACATGTTTGTAACTTTTCGTCAACGCTGCCACCTTTACTCTGTGTCTTTTTCTCAACTATATAAACTGTATTTTTACTTACTACAAAAATTGCTTCATCAGGTAGTAATTGAGCTGATATAATTTTTGTATAATCAAATCCATCAATTTCATCAAAGTAGCGATAGAGACCAGTTTTTTGGAAAATCTGTCCAACTTCGTCTCCTAAAAATTTTACACTCCATCTAAAAGGTTTCGAACGCAATTTAGTTCCTTTGATGATTTTCGTATTTCCTCCTTGTTCCGTCCTTTTAGTATCATAGTCAATATTCTCAATACTGTAGCCATCTTGACTAGCCAAAAATGTAGGGAAATCCGTTTGTATTTCAAAAGCTAAACCTGTTTTAGTATTTGCTCCTCCAATGCCACCTTTTTTCATTCTGTATATTCCAACCTCTTCCTTGCAATTTTCAAATATTCTTTTTCAGCATCAATACCTATAAATCTTCTACCTAATCGCTTAGCAACTACTCCAGTTGTTCCACTTCCTACAAACGGGTCTAAAATGTAATCCCCTTCTTTAGTAGAAGCCAAAATTATACGTTCCAATAAATATTCTGGTTTTTGTGTTGGATGCTTGCCAGCCCATTTCTCAGCTTTTTTCGTCAAAGCACCTGTCCAAACATCTTTCATTTGCTTACCATCATTTAGCTCTTTCATCAAATCATAATTGTAGTAATGACGAGCTTTTTTATCATTTTTTCTGGCCCATAAAATGGTTTCAGTAGAATGGGTAAAATAACGACAAGATAAATTGGGGGCAGGGTTTGTTTTCTGCCAAGTAATGTTATTTAGAATTTTAAAACCTTCTTGCTCTAATGCCATTCCAACTGAGTATATGTTGTGCAAACTCCCTGAAATCCAAATAGTCCCATTAGGCTTCAAAACTTCTTTTGCTAAACGAATCCATTTACGATTGAATTCGTGCTTTTCCTCAAAGGAAGAAATCTTATCCCAGTCACCTTTATCTACAGATACAACCTGTCCCCCAGAATTTGATATACCACCGTTACTCAAAAAATATGGAGGATCAGCAAAGATCATGTCCATGCTTTCTGGTTTCATTTTCGATAATAACTTAAACGTATCTGCATGAACAAGAATCATTTTATCTTTATTATAGTATGGTTTTGTCATTAAAACACCTCCATACTTATATTCGTTATTTTTCATAATTTGTGACTATAATTTCAGAAATTTTTCCTCGACTCGAAGATTTTGCTCCATTAGTTCGGGTAGCTTCAACATAATGGATATTAAAATCTCGATACAACTCCTCTACCAAAAAACTAGAGGAGTTTGACAACATGACATAAGCCCCTGCATCACTCAATTTCTTAAAGGTATCTCTTAATCTTACTTGATCATCATATGAAAACCCCTCATGAGTGTAGGAAGTAAAGGCACTTGTCTCTGACAATGGAATATACGGGGGATCAAAATATACAAAATCCCCTGGTTGAACATCCAAAACAGCCTTTTCAAAATCTCCTTTTTTAATTTCTATTTGATTATTATTCAGATAAGTTGAAATAGCAGATACCAAATTCTCATCAACAATTTTAGGATTTTTATAACGACCATAAGGTACATTAAACTGATTCTTAGAATTCACACGATATAAACCATTAAAGTCTACTCTCAACATATAGAGTATACGTGCTGCCCTTTGTACTTCAGACATCATATCTATTCTTTCATCACGATCAGCAGAACGTAAATCTAAATAATATTCTTTTGAATTATATTCCTGATGAACTTTCAAAATTTCAATCAATTCTTGAGGATTGTCCTTAATTTGTTGATAGCAATTTATTAGTTCAGCGTTAAAATCATTAATAACTGCATCTTTAGGAGCTAAATCAAAAAATAAAGCTCCACCTCCAACAAAAGGTTCGAAATACCTGTTATAGGTTTTAGGCATTAATTCTCTAATAACAGGCAATAATTGTCTTTTACCACCTGTCCATTTCGTGAACGGTTGTAAAGTAACTTCCTTTATTTCTTTTATCTTCATGCTTTTAATTATACCATAGAAATTAAAACACAACTCTTGTATTTTCTACCACATTACTAAATTTTCTATTTTAGAATTAAATCATATCAATATCAAAAAATGAGTAAGGCAAATTTTATAAATTCCAAAATTCACCTCACTCTATTAAATTACTCTCTATATCCTTACCTGTCTGTCTTCTGACCGTTGGCCTGTGACAAACATGGTAAAGGTTGCTTTACAGACATTTCTGCCATCTTGATTAGTGATATCGACATCCACGACACAAGTTGTGCGACCTTGATGGACACATTCTCCTTTTATTGTCAATACATCATCAAGTTTTCCTGCCTTGAGGTAGTTGATAGAAGATTGGAGTGTCACTCCATCAAGTCCCAGAGATATGACCACCAAACCACTGATCTGGTCGCAAAGGGTAAAGAGATAGCCACCATGGGCATTGCCATAGTAGTTGAGCGACGAGTCTACTACTTTGGTCGTCACCACAACGTGACCATCTCTCATTTGTTCAATTTCGTAATTTTCAAAGGCAGATATAGCGTCAAAATGAAAATCTTTCATCGTTTCCTCCTGATATTTCAAACGACACTATGATACTACTTTTTATAGGACTGTGCAAGGAGAAAGCTCCTAGTCTGGTAAAATTCCGACCTGTTCCACAAAGCGCATAAAGGCTGCCTGCCCTTGTTCCGTCTGCTTGTAGACTCCTGCATCCTCAAGTACACGCGCAAAGATAGCCCCCACAGAGTCCTTGACGATTTCAAGGGCTTTTTCTCTATCTGTTAGGTCTGGATGTTGGACTTTGAGTTGGTATGCCCATTCCTGATGATAATCGGCAACTGCATCAGCTTCTCCTACAAGATAGCTAGCGACTTGCTCCACTTCTTCTTTCAGACGTGGTGGAAGGATAGCCAAACCCATAACCTCAATTAAGCCGATATTTTCCTTCTTGATATGTTGGACATCCTTGTGGGGATGATAGATGCCATCAGGATGCTTTGCAGAAGTCTGATTGTCTCTCAAGACCAAGTCCAACTCAAACTGTCCATCGCGTTTACGAGCAATCGGTGTAATGGTATGGTGTGGTGTTCCATTACTTTCTGCCAAGACTTGCACCCTTGGATCTGAATACTGGCGCCATTCCTGCAAAATCTTGTCAGCTAAGATGATCAAATCTTCTTTGGAATCCGAAGTCAAACGCAACACTGACATGGGCCACTTGACAATTCCAGCCTTGACCTGCTCAAAACCAGTAAAAGAGAAAGTCTTTTGCAAGGGAGCCAATTCCATAGGAAATACGTGACGGCCTCCCTGATAATGATCATGAGTTAGAATAGAGCCCCCCACAATCGGCAGGTCGGCATTAGAGCCAGCAAAATATCCTGGAAACTGCTCTACAATAGCCAGTAGACGCTCAAAACTCTGACGGCTAATCGCCATGGGACGATGCTGCCCATCTAAGAAAATACAGTGCTCATTAAAATAAGCATAGGGCGAATACTGGAAGCCCCACTCCTGACCAGCCATTTCAAAGCGGATAATACGGTGATTGCTGCGAGCTGGGTGGTTGACCCGACCATGGTAGCCTTCATTCTCTATACAAAGCTGACACTGAGGATAATTGCTAGCTTGCACCCACTTAGCTGCCGCAATCTCCTTCGGATCCTTTTCAGGCTTAGAGAGATTGATGGTAATTTCAAGTTCTCCGTAGTCAGATGGAACACGATAAGCGATATTTTTAGCAATAGCCTTGAGTTTGATGTAGTCATTCTTCTGACTGAGTTGGTAGAAATCCGCAATCGCCTGCTCAGGAGATTGGGCGTAGGTTGCCCAAAAGTCACGATTGACCTGACTTGGACAAGGGGTCACCAAGTCCATCAGTTCAGCACCAAGGATTTCACGCGCAGTCTGACTATCCTCAATCGTCTCTAATCGAACGGCTTCCTCAACCAGCTGGTCCTTGAGGTCAATCACTTTATCCAGATTGGTCTCAACTTCCAAAACACCGTCTCCCACTCGTGCCAAAACACGATTAGTCAGGTAGATTCGATCCATTTCCTCATATGAACTTTCAGAAATGACATATGTTACAAATTTATCTACTAAGGTCACTATAGAGCCTCCTTTTGACTAGTCAAGGACGCGAGTGCCACCTGCAACTTCAGCGATATAGAAGCTTGGAGCGTAGCCAACTACTTCCTCGTAGTGTTTGCCTACAGCTTCCTTAAAGGTCTCAACAGTATCTTTTTGAACCAAGGCAATGGCACATCCGCCAAAACCTGCCCCTGTCATACGAGCACCGAGAACGCCTTCTTGTGCCCAAGCTGTGTGAACAAGGATATCCAATTCCAAGCCAGTTACTTCATAATCATGCTCAAGAGAAACGTGAGACGCATTCATCAAACGACCAAATGTTTCCAAATCTCCTGCTTGAAGGGCTGCTTGAGCTTTGAGGGTACGTTTATTTTCAAGCACTGCATGACGAGCACGTTTCAAACGATTTTCATCTTTAATCAGATAGCTATATTGGTCAAAGGCCCACTCATCCAATTCACCCAAGGTCTGAATATCTAAGGCAACTTGCAATTCTTCCACTGCTTTTTCACACTCAGCACGGCGTTCATTGTACTTAGAGTCTGCTAGTTCACGACGTTTATTGGTGTTCATGATAACAACGACATTGTCCTTCAAATCAAGTGGTACCAAATCATATTCTAAAGTATTAGTATCTAGGTAAATTGCACGTTGGTCAGCCCCCATACCGATAGCAAACTGGTCCATGATACCAGAGTTGACTCCGATAAAGTTGTTTTCTGTTTGTTTTCCGATTTTAACCAAATCGAGACGCTCTAATTTTAAATCAAAGAGATGCTCTGCCACGACCCCTGTCAAGAGTTCCAATGATGCTGAAGAAGATAATCCAGCACCATTTGGGATATTCCCATAAACATAAAAATCAAAACCTTTGTCAATCACATGTCCAGCTTCTTGCAAGAAATGAAGAACCCCTTTTGGATAGTTGGTCCAGCTGTGCTCTTTTTCAAACTTGAGGTCGGCGAGAGGCGCTTCGATAATTCCCTTGTCCTCAAAGTTAGCTGAGTAGAAACGCAAAACTTGGTCTTCACGCTTGCGAGCTGCCCCATATGTTCCCAAGGAAATAGCAGCAGGAAAAACGTGCCCACCGTTGTAGTCTGTGTGTTCACCAATCAAATTGATACGACCTGGTGAGAAGAAAGTTTGGTCTGCTTCTTGACCAAAAACAGCAAGAAAGTCTTTACGAAGAGCTTCAGCAGTAAGATGTTGTGTCATATGAATTCTCCTTTTACTGTCCGTTAAGTCACCTTAACGTGTAATCGTTTTCTTCTATTGTATCCAAGGGATTTTCCAAGGTCAATCCTTTTTACTAAACTTTTACTAAAATATCGGTAAAAGGCAGAAAAATATGATATACTAACATAAAAGAAGGAGGATTTATGGCTACCTTAAAAGACATTGCACAGCTAGCCTCTGTCTCTATCGCGACTGTATCCCGTGTCCTCAACGGCGACCAGAGCCTATCTGTCACAGAAGAAACCAGACACCGTATTTTAACCGTTGCTGAAGAGTTGGGTTACACCAAGCACCTCAAGACAGGCGAGTCCCACAAACCCAAACAAAAGATTGCCATTATCCAATGGGTCAGCGAACAAGGGGAACTGGACGACCTCTACTACTACCAGATTCGCCTAGGCATAGAAAAAAGAGCCCAAGAGTTGGACTATGATATCTTGCGCTATTTTAATGACCATCCTTTTACATTAAGCGAGGAAGTGATTGGGATTCTCTGCATCGGAAAATTTAGCCGAGCTCAGATTTCTGCCTTTGAAGAATACCAAAAACCCCTGGTCTTTCTAGACAGTGATACACTTTCCCTGGGACATACCTGCATTATTACGGACTTTTACACTGCCATGAAACAGGTTGTCGATTATTTCCTCAGTCAAGGGATGGACCGTATCGGGATTCTAACAGGGCTTGAGGAAACAACAGACCAAGAAGAAATCATTGAGGATAAGCGGCTGGAAAATTTCAGAAACTACAGTCAAGCGAAGGGAATTTATCATGATGAACTGGTCTTTCAAGGAAGCTTTACTGCCCAGTCTGGCTATGACTTGATGAAGGAGGCTATTCAGAGTTTGGGAGACCAACTGCCACCAGCCTTTTTTGCAGCTAGCGATAGTTTAGCTATCGGTGCCCTCCGTGCCCTCCAAGAAGCTGGAATCACTCTGCCAGACCGCGTCAGCCTTATTTCCTTTAACGACACCAGCCTGACCAAGCAGGTCTATCCACCCCTCTCCAGCATCACCGTCTATACCGAAGAAATGGGCCGAGCAGGTATGGATATTCTTAACAAAGAAGTACTCCACGGTCGCAAAATACCTAGCCTGACCATGCTGGGAACCAGACTGACTCTGAGAGAAAGTACAAGGAATGATTAGGATTACAAAACGACCTCTAGCAAGGCTGTTTCTCTAATAATCTCTATGATTCCGCTCCAACTCACACCTTTCGCTTATGTGCTTGGTGACTTTCTAGGTCAGCATCAACTTCAATGGTAATATTTTGAAAGCCACAATCTTTGAGGAAAATTCGAATAGATTCTTTACAAGTTTCCATATGCTCCATCTCTTTTAAACAAACATGGACAATGGCATTTTTTTCCAAACCATCCATAGTCCAGAGATTAAGCTGATTGACACTAGCGACATGGTCCAATTCTGCTAAATCCGTCTTGATCTTCTGGATATCTACTCCTTCTGGCACTGCATCGAGGAATATCTTGAGCGTGCTCCAAAAACGTGGAAGGGCTTTTGACAGAATAAAGAAGGAAATAGCAAGAGACAAGAGCGGATCCAAGATATACCAATCGGTAAATCGAAGAACAATGGCCATCAGGATGACAGCCACCCAACCCAAGGTATCTTCCAGAAAGTGCAGGCTGAGAATGGATTCGTTCTTGGTTTGTCCTTTGCGAATGACGAGACTCGCTAGCACATTGATAGTAATCGCAATAATTCCTAACCAGAGAATCCCCTTATCATTGACCGATTGTGGATGAAAGATTTTCGCTATATTTTCCAAAATGACCAAAACGGACCCTGTCATAAGAATCACAGCCGTTACCATGGCCCCTAAAAGGCTAAAACGCTTGTAGCCCAAGGTATAGTGGCTGTCTTCTTCACGATTGGAGATACTTTCCAAAAAGGCTGAGATCCCAATAGCAATCGCATCTCCCAAGTCATGCACCGAGTCAGCAAGAACTGCACTGGACCCAAACACTCCACCAGCGATAAACTCGACAATGGCATAAGTCAAATTTAAGAAAAAAGCTAGCCAAACAGTATATTTTGCCTTCATATTTCTCATTCCTTTGTTATAATAGATTTATGAACATCTTGTTCATTATCATTATCCACTAAAACTCAAAGAAAGGATAGAAGCAAAAGGTCAGCTTTATTCAGTTCTGAACAATTTGCCTCAAGTGTCCATATGACTAACATTGACCGCCGTATCAGTAAAACAAAAAAAGCCATCTATCAAGCTTTTCTACAACTTTTGAACACTAAGGGCTACGAGGCCACTACTGTTCAGGATATTATTGATCTCGCAGATGTGGGACGTTCTACTTTTTACTGTCACTATGAGAGCAAGGAGCTGCTTCTGGACGAGCTTTGCCGCTACCTATTCCATCATCTTTTTGAAAGAGAGCAAGCCATTTCAACCGAAGATTACCTCGCCCACCTCTTTCTGCATTTTCAGAAAAATCAAGACCATATCACCAGTTTACTATTCTCCAAGAATGACTACTTCCTCCGCCAACTCCAGAGAGAGTTGGAACACCACGTCTACCCCATGCTGGCTGATGAGTTGAAAGAATCTCACCCAAGTCTACCTGCTTCTTATCTCCAACACTTGGTCGTGACCAACTTTATCGAAACATTGACCTGGTGGCTCAAAAAAGGTCAAGACTTCACAAATCAGGAAGTTGTCCAGTTTTATCTAGACCTTCTCATTTCTAAAGACT
>NZ_AEDV01000080.1 GCF_000148545.1 Streptococcus mitis SK597
TTTTTCTAAACGAGTTGTTAGTGGCTCATGCAGTTCTTCACCATCTCTCCCCAAGCTAACATACTTTTCTAAGACTATCTCTAAAATTGGAATAGACTCATACGAAGTCTGAACAGGTTCCAAAAAATTGATAAAATTTTCGATAATTTTCTTACTTCCCGAGTACTCCTTATAAACATCAAGGAAGTATTCAATAGGTGTCCAAAATTGTGAAATATATAGTTGGATAGCCATTAGATCACCAATCGTAATCCAACCTTTATAAGTCTGATAACCTGATATAATCGTCGTCATCATAATCATAAAATTCAAAAATGCATAGGAAAGAAAATTTTCAAATAAAGAAGTCATTCTCACTTCCTTATTTTTACATGAAATATATTTTTTCACCAAGGGAGAGAAATCAATCAAGCTAGAATGAGCTGAAAATCGCATACTAGGCATGAGTTTATAGCTATCCACTAGATAATCGCGTATATCCTTCATACAATTCACTGTATCGGAACCAAGCTTAGATAGTCGTCCACTATATTTCTGCGAAATAAAGATAAATACAGGTATCAAAATACCTATCATCACAGCAATAGTAGGAGAAATACTCCATAAAATCCCTATAATCACAAGTGCTCGTATCAAGTACAGGAGAAGAGCAACAGGATATTCGTTAAAAAATCGTTTTAACAGCTCATAGGTCTGCCCTAATTCTTGTGTAATGGTAGCTTCAGACAATTCTGTCTCTACCATATCATAGAGCTGGATATTTTCAGCAGTTTTTTGGCAAATATTCTGCCAAACATGCGATTCTGATTCTCCTTGAAGCACATCACAAAAATAATATAAAACTTGAATAAACAGAGAAATTCCTACATAAAGCACCCCGTAAACAATCATAGCATGAACTTTCTGAGATAGAATATGGTCAATAAATAACTTACTAATATAAGGAATAGCTACAGTTAGTATAGTAACAAGGGTATTCAAAATAAAGCTTTTTAGAAATAGCACTTTATTGTTATAGGATAACAATCTTTTCATCTGCATGCCTCCATAGTTAAATTTTTATCAACATATATTTTATGAACAGATATATGTTGGATAGTCCCTTCAACATCCTCCTTTGTCAATAATCCTAATTCATCTAAAAATACAATCTTGTGAAACCACTCTAAATAGTCAAACTGACAATCGCGTTCCATCTTCCCATTATTTACAAATGTATTAAATGGGCAACCTCCATAACAAAATTCATAATAAGCACAATCTTTATAAGGGCACATGCTTCCCAGACCTGTTAATTCATTAGTAACTTGACCAATACTTCCCAACTGATAGTTTTCATTCCCTACTAATGAATAACATTTATATAAGTTACCGTTGGCATGAATTGTAAGAGAATCTTGATTTTTGAACATACAGTACCCTCCTATTTTTAAATCATGATAATACGGTATATTTTCCTTTGATAAAAACAGCAATAAATCTAGACAAATCTTCTTTTTAGTTTCACTATCAATATATAGAATTGAATCGTTAGGTACAGCTACAAAATCAAAATAAAGATTAAAATTTTCAAATTCTGTATACTTTTTTAAATCTAAAAATAATTTCTGGATAGATATATAATTTCTTTTAGATATGTTAACTCTAGCTTGAATGGATAAATTTTTATACTTTTCCAACATAACTGACAAGTTATTTATGATTCTATGATAAGTTCCTTTCCCTAATCGATTGCATCTTTCTAGGTTATGATAGTGCTCATCACCATCAAAAGAAACTTGAATAGCGAAATTATGACAGTCAAGAAAAGACATTATTTTATTTGTGAATATCGTTCCATTTGTAATCAAAGTATACGAAATAGGAATAGCTAGTTTCTCATCTAAAGTTTCACATAAATTTCGTATAAACTGAAAGTTATATAATGGTTCACCACCAGTAAAACAGATATCCAGAGATTTATACTTCTTAAAATTGAGTTCATCTAATATAAAATTCACAATCTTTTTACCGTCATACTCACTACTTAAGGACGGTTTCCTATCCTTATCATTCTCAAAACAATAAGAGCAAGTCAAGTTACACGACATAGTTGTAACTATATATAGTGATAATTCATCCTCCCTCTACTATTCATTTAGAGTGAATAAAGGGCACTTGTTTATCAATCTCACTTATCAAGTAAGGAAATTCTTTTAAAGATAACTTCTTGAATAGTTCCTCATCAATTTCACAAATAGATCCTGTATATAAATTTTTTAAATAAACTACATCATCTGTAGAAAAAGAATAAATTGTTTCCATAACTTATCTCCCGTTTTAAAAAGGCTGAGGGGATCCCCCTCAGCCTCATCATTATAATAGTAAAGTGATAAATTATCGCTTTTACATAAGCAACTCAAGGCAATCTAACGATAACGCCCTGGGCATTTATCTGGATGCTGCTGTACTGAGGCTAGGTGACCTTTTTTAACAACTTTGATAACATCAGTCAAATTAAGCATCGCTTTCCCTCCTTTTTTAAAAAAGAATTATACGTATAATTCTTTTATAGAAAAGAAAAATCTCATATACTGTTAAGTAAAAATTATTTTGTATCCGTTTTCTCTGACTTCATTGTATATCTTCTCATGTAGATTGTCAAGTATTTTTTTGAAAAATTTTTAAAATTTCGAAATTTTGCCGTTAATTTTTTTAACTCAATATTAAACTGGCTACAATAGGGCTGACAAAGACATAGAGAATACCGGTAACACCGATAGCCAAACCACCCATGGCTCCTGCTACAGAGCCATATCGAAAGGCTGTCCCTGTTCCGACTGCATGGCCTGTTCCTCCAAGGGAAAGACCAACAGCTACTGGGTCGTCAATTTTCAACCACTTCAAAAGGGTTGGGCCGATGACACTGGTTAAAATCCCAGTCGCCACTACAACCACCAAGGTCACGGTCGTCAGACCTTGCAATTTTTCTGTTATTCCCACTGCCATGGCGGTTGTTACTGACTTAGGAAAGAGAGAAATGGCTAGGAAAAAGTCCATTCCAAATATTTTTGCCACAAGGGCTGTGAAAGAGGTATTGACCACTACCGCCAGCAAACTACCAAAGAGAATACTCCGAGCATGGTGCTTCATCAGGTGAAAACTCTTGTAAAGCGGAATCCCCAAGGCCACCGTCGATGGGACAATCAAGTTGTTCAGATAAACCCCACCTTGGTAGTAATCTTGGTAAGAAATACCTGTCACCTTTAGAAAGATGATAATGAAAACAGCTGACAAAAGCAAGGGCGTTGTCAATGGATGGGGAAAACGTCTGTAAATCAGCATTCCTACTAGATAAGCTAGGATAGACAGGGCAAGCCCAAACAGGGGATTGGAAACAAATTCACTCATTTGGTAGCTCCTTTCTCATAATCTCCCTCAAACCGTCGTTTGATAAACTGAACCACCAAGGCTATGAGGATAATATTGATAACAGCTGCAAAAAATACAATCAAGACGATGGGCAAGAGATAGGGAGCAATCACATCAAACTTTTCCATGATTCCCACTGCTGGCGGCAAAAAGAGAATGGTCATATTGGCCAGCAAGAAATTCCCAACCATGTTGACATGTCTGGTTCTCAGCCACTTAAATTGCAGGGCTAGAAAGAGAATAATCAAACCGATAATACTGCCTGGGATAGGCAGATGAAAGAAACTAGAGATCCCCTCTCCGATTAGAGAAATCACAAAGAGAATCATTAATTGAACATATAATTTCATTCTAAACTCCACGAAATAGACTTCTTGCATACCAGTTTACTCTTTTTTCAGAAAATTTCAAGGAAATGCACAAGAGTCATTAAAAATTAGAGAGGAAAGGGGATACAAACAATTCTTGACTTGTGAAAACAGGCATAATTTAGGATAAAAGATGCCTGCGTCTTTCTTGCCAGCTTTCTTGAAAAGTAGTATAATTATTGCATGCGCAATCATCTTGTGATGCGGAGACTATCCGTTAATGGACATTCTTCTATTTACAACTCTAAAAAGAAAGGAGATACTATGACCTACTTGGAAAAATGGTTTGACTTCAATCGGCGTCAGAAAGAAATTGAAAGTCTCTTGGAAGAGACTATTGCCCAGCAGAGCGAGCAAAGTCTGACCTTGAAAGAGTTCTACCTGCTCTACTATCTGGACTTGGCTCAAGAAAAATCTCTACGCCAGATTGACCTGCCAGATAAACTTCATCTGAGCCCGAGCGCTGTTTCTCGGATGGTGGCTCGCTTAGAAGCCAAAAATTGCGGTCTACTTAGTCGCAGATGTTGTGATCAAGATCGACGCTCTAGCTTTATCTGCCTGACAAGTGATGGGCAAAAGACACTGGCCTCTCTACAAAAGGCTGTTGAAGAAAGTTTGGAAACTGGTTTGGATTTCTTGATTTAAGATGATTTTGAAAAAAGTTGCGTGCGCAATCATTTTTCTTGACATTCTCTTTTACAAGGAGTAAAATAAAATCATCATTAAACAAAGGAGTTTTAAACATGATTGAAATTACCTATCTAGATGCCAGCAAGAACGAAAGAACTGTGACTTTCGAGTCTTATGAAGATTTTGACCGTTCACAACAAGCTTGCCTTATCGGCGTCGCAGACTACTATCCTGTCCAAAAATTAACATACAACGGTCATGATTTGGACTACCATGGGACTTATGGAGATGTCTTCTTCTATCTCATGAAACAAGATTTAAGCCAATATAACTAAAAAAGGAGAAATACAATGGCAAAAGCAATTACAGATGCATCATTCGAACAAGAAACTAAAGACGGTTTGGTCTTGGTAGACTTTTGGGCAACTTGGTGTGGTCCATGTCGTATGCAAGGTCCAATCTTGGACAAATTGTCTGAAGAACTTTCAGAAGATGTCTTGAAAATCGTTAAAATGGACGTTGATGAAAATCCAAACACAGCTCGTGCTTTTGGAATCATGTCTATTCCAACACTTCTCTTCAAAAAAGACGGCCAAGTGGTGAAACAAGTTGCAGGTGTTCATACTGCAGAACAAATCAAGGCCATCGTTGCTGAATTGAGTTAATCAAACGAGAGACCAAGTACTTTCTTTGGTCTCTTTTTTCTTGCCCTTTGCCATTTTTCAAAAAATATGCTAGACTGTAGATAGAATATTACGATGTTTGGGACACGCCATCGCTAAAAAAAACCTTGACTTGGTATTTTTTAGCTCCCTCATGGGAGCTTTTTGCGTGCTCTGAACATTTCCCATTTTGGAAGGAGTACTATGAAACGTCAATCAGCATTGGTCGTCTTTAGTGGCGGTCAAGATTCTACAACCTGCCTCTTTTGGGCTAAAGAACACTATGAAACGGTCGAAGCCGTTACCTTTGCCTACGGCCAACGCCATCATCTCGAAATTCAAGTCGCTAGAGAAATTGCTAAGGAACAGGGGATTCGTCATCACATCCTAGATATGTCTCTACTGGGACAAATCACTGAAAATGCCCTGACTTCTGATCTAGAGATTGAGCAAAAAGAGGGAGAGGTTCCCAATACCTTTGTTGACGGTCGCAACCACCTCTTTCTATCCTTTGCGGCAGTCCTTGCTAAGCAACGAGGCATTAAAGATATCGTGACAGGTGTCTGCGAGACAGACTTCTCAGGCTACCCCGATTGTCGAGATGTCTTTGTCAAATCCCTCAATGTTACCCTCAACCTTGCCATGGATTACGACTTTGTTATCCAAACACCTCTCATGTGGCTAGACAAGGCTGAAACTTGGGAATTAGCTGACCAACTCGGTGCCTTTGACTATGTTCGTGAAAAGACCTTAACCTGCTACAACGGGATTATCGGAAGTGGCTGTGAAGAGTGCCCAGCCTGCCACCTACGTCAACATGGTTTAGATGTTTATCTCTCACAGAAAGGAGAGGACTAATGTTTTTTGCACCCAAAGAAATCAAACAGGAAACCGGGGAGTCTCTTGTCTACAATCCTCACAGAACCTTGGTATCAAAAGAATTTACTTTTGATGCTGCCCACCACCTCTTTCACTATGAGGGAAAATGTAAATCCCTGCACGGCCACACCTATCATCTGCAGATTGCTGTCAGTGGATTTTTAGATGAACGTGGCATGACCTACGATTTCGGAGATATCAAAGCTATCTACAAGAACTACTTAGAACCCCACTTGGATCATCGCTATCTCAATGAAACTCTGCCTTATATGAACACGACTGCCGAAAATATGGTTTACTGGATTTTCCAAACCATGAGTCAAGAGTTACCTGATGAGCGTGGTCTTCGTTTGGAATACGTTCGCCTCTATGAAACTCCGACTTCCTTTGCAGAGTTTAGACGGGAGTGGTTAGATGACTAGGGAACGTGTCCTCAAACTACCAGTTCTGGAAATTTTTGGCCCTACCTTTCAAGGTGAAGGTCGTGCTATTGGGCAGAAAACCATGTTTGTCCGCACTGCAGGTTGCGACTACCACTGCGACTGGTGTGACTCTGCCTTTACTTGGGATGGTTCTGAAAAACCAACTCGCATGACGGCTGACGAGGTCATTGCTGCCTTGGATAAACTAGGGAGCTACGACTACGTTACCCTGTCTGGCGGAAATCCCGCTATCCTAGCAGCCAACATGGCTGAACTGGTCACCAAGCTCAAGGAACGTGGTGTCACTCTGGCTGTTGAGACTCAAGGCTCCCGCTGGCAAAATTGGTTAAAAGATATCGACCAGGTCACCCTGAGTCCCAAACCTCCTTCATCCAAGATGGAAGTCAACTTTGAGACCCTGGACTTTATCGTTTCCCAACTGGATCCAGACAAGGTCACCTTTAAAATCCCTGTCTTTGACGATGCAGATTTGGCCTTTGCCAGAGGCATACAAGAACGCTACCAACCAGATGTTCTTTTCTTATCAGCAGGAAATCCTGAGCCCAAGACTACAGGCAATATTGTCCAAGATCAACTGGACCGTCTCAAAGAACTCTGGGAACGTATCGCTGCCGACGATAGCTGGGGCAATGTCCGCGTCCTTCCTCAACTGCATACCCTCCTCTACGATAATCAACGTGGTGTTTAAGATTAGAAAGAAAAAATCATGTCACAACAAGAAGAAATGAAAAACCTAAGCCTACTGGGCAACAAAGAAACCAACTACATTTTCGAATATCAACCAGAAGTCCTGGAATCCTTTGACAATCGTCATGTAGAAAATGACTATTTTATCAAATTTAACTGTCCTGAATTTACCTCACTTTGCCCAATCACTGCTCAGCCAGACTTTGCAACTATCTATATTTCCTACATTCCTGACAAGCTCTGTGTTGAGTCAAAATCCCTCAAACTCTACCTCTTTAGCTACCGAAACCATGGAGATTTCCACGAAAACTGTATCAACACCATCGGGAAAGACTTGGTCAACTTGCTAGACCCTCGCTATTTGGAGGTTTGGGGAAAATTCACTCCGCGCGGTGGCATTTCAATCGACCCCTACTACAACTACGGTAAACCTGGAACTAAGTATGAAGGCTTGGCAGAACAACGCCTCTTCCAACACGACCTTTATCCAGAGAAAATTGACAACCGTTAAACTCATACTCAATGAAAACCAAATAGCAAACTAGAAAATTAGCCACAGGTTGTTCAAATCACTGCTTTGAGGTTGTAGATGAAACTGACGAAGTCAGTAACCATACATACGGCAAGGTGAAGCTGACGTGGTTTGAAGAGATTTTCGAAGAGTATCATACGAAAAAGCCCTGTTCCTCGAGATGAGGAGCAAGGCTTTTTGAGTTTCAATTATTCTTCTGTTCCAAGGAAGTTTTTCGCAACAAGGGCTGCAAGAACTCCACCAGCAATTGGTGCAAGGATGAAAATCCAAACTTGTTGAAGGGATGCGCCACCTACCAAGACAGCTGGTGCCAAGCTACGAGCTGGGTTTACTGAAAGTCCAGTAATGTTCAATCCGACAAGAATCATCGCCATCAAGGACAAACCGATTACCAAACCAGCAATCGCGCCATTGCCCTTGCTTACTGATGTCACAGTCATGATAACCAAGACAAACAAGAAAGTTGCGATGACTTCAAACAAGAAACCACCAAAGACAGTGACACCGTTTGCCAAGGCATTTTCACCAAGGCTAGCAGTTGACATACCTGAATTTGCCAAGAGGAAGAATACCACGCCAGAAGCAATAAAAGCTCCAACAACCTGACCTAGGATGTAGTTGACAAGGTCTTTTGATGACAAACGTTTGTTTACAAACATAGCAATCGAAACAGCTGGGTTCAAGTGAGCACCTGAAACAGTTCCGATTGAGTAGGCTGCAACTACGATTGCCAGACCAAAGGCAAAGGCAATCCCTAGGTGACCAAGACCATTTCCAAAAACAACAGCTCCTGTCCCAACGAACACAAGCATGAACGTACCGATTAATTCAGCAACAAATTTTTTCATTTTCTTTCTCCTTTTTTCAAAAACTAGATACTAGTCTATCAAAAGAGGGAAAGGGTTTCAAGAAAATTGTTTGGAAATTTTCAGGATAAAATTCTATAAAAACGGTAGTGTTTATTTGAAACATTTTTTCTAAAGGTATATACTATTAACATAGTTCAGATATGTTATTCAATCCCTAATTTGAACTAATTTTTACAACTTTGCTGTTCTTTTATGACCGTTTGAATGGTATCGTGGATACTAAGGAGGAATCATATGTCTAAAGTTGCTATTGTCACAGGTGCAGGTCAAGGAATCGGTTTTGCAATCGCAAAACGATTGGTTCAAGATGGCTTTAAGGTAGGAGTCTTAGACTACAATCCTGAAACAGCTGAAAAAGCTGTTGCCGAATTATCAGCTGAAAATGCCTTTGCTGTCGTAGCCGATGTTTCGAAACAGGCCGAAGTTGCACAAGCATTTCAAAAAGTTGTTGACCATTTTGGTGATTTGAATGTTGTCGTAAATAACGCTGGTGTTGCTCCAACTACTCCTCTTGATACAATTACTGAGGAACAATTTACACGCACTTTCGGTATCAATGTTGGTGGTGTCATTTGGGGTTCACAAGCTGCACAAGCGCAATTTAAAGCACTTGGCCACGGAGGTAAAATTATCAACGCAACTTCTCAAGCTGGTGTTGTCGGAAATCCAAATCTAACTGTTTATGGTGGAACAAAATTTGCTGTTCGAGGAATTACGCAAACATTAGCACGTGATTTAGCTGACTCGGGCATCACTGTTAACGCCTACGCACCAGGTATTGTGAAAACACCAATGATGTACGATATCGCTCATGAAGTTGGTAAAAATGCAGGAAAAGATGACGAGTGGGGTATGCAGACATTTGCAAAAGATATTACCCTAAAACGCCTATCTGAACCAGAAGATGTGGCTGCTGCTGTCAGCTTCCTTGCAGGGCCAGATTCAAACTACATTACAGGACAAACCATTATCGTTGATGGTGGTATGCAATTCCATTAATATACACAAAAAGAGGTTGGAAAATGATTCAACCTCTTTTATTAGTTTTCATTATTAGTTAGGAGGACACAATAGAAACTCTCTCAATAGGCAATATTAGCTTATCCCTAGTATTGAAAAGACTGGATAGCTTCTTTCAAGTCATCTTGTAAACTATTTCTCTGGTCAAGTTGGACATAGACTTCCAACAGACAGGATCTGAAGTTGGAAAATTTGTAAAAATCTTCCCTTTCTTCTATCGGAAAGTCAACATCTTTTATCCAAGAAGCTACTTGCTCTTGCTCCAACTTCCCTTGTAAAATAGGTTCATAAATCACTCTGGCTAAACGCCAATCCTCATCATCTGTAAAGCGAATGGTAATTCTTTTAAATAGTTGGCCAAGTATCTCAAATACTTCATGAATTCTGTTTTTAGGAAAGTCTGGATGATAAACCACCTCTGTCAGTAAATCGGCTCCATGTGCAAAAGCATGAACCCAACCATACTGACTTGAAAAACCCGTTGTATCCTTTTCTTTTGAAAGATAGTGTAAGCCTTGATTTAAAAGGACATTGCGAATTTCTGCTTTTAATCCCTGATAAAAAATCGATTGCTGGTTGGCATCCGCAGACAAGAGATTTGCATAAATAAGCGCCCTAAAAGAACGTTCAAGGGTTGACAGACCTACCTTATCAATCTCTTTATCTAACCCTCCATCAGATGAAATCCCTTCAGCAATGAAATGAAATTGCCCCTGTGTAAATAACTCTTCCTGAATTCCTCTAGCAAAGCTTGTAAAAACAAGGTCATCGCGAATTTCTGGAGAAGGATCTCCCAAATGATCAAGTAACCACTGGATTTCTTCCTGATGATAACTTGGTCTTTCTTCAGATATTTTTCTGAGTAACTCTTGATACATGGTCAATACCTCTACATTTCTAGCAACTTGATATAATCTAGACCCCATTTCTCGACAGCATCTAAAACAACTCTGAATTCCTGCCCCATTTCGGTTAAGCTGTACTCAACTCGTGGTGGAACTTCGGCATAGACCTTTCGTTGAACAATCTTATCCTTTTCTAATTGACGGAGATGACGGGTCAAAATAGTTTGAGTAATCCCAGGCAATAATCTCTGCAATTCTTTAAATCGTTTGGTACCCGTACTCAACTGATAAATGATTACCAGTGCCCATTTCCCCGTTAAAACCCTCTGCGTTGTCGCAAATGGACAAATACCATACTCACTCACTTTATTTGTCATAAAATATCTTCTTTCTATTTTTTAAAAAAAAATTTATCTTTTAGTATCAATAATAGTACCACTTTTGATACTAGCTATCAAAAAAGTATCTACTTGTTTTTTTGTTTGTAACTGTTACAATTATATCATAAAAAAGAAATGGAGAATAGATATGTCAACAAACTTAGAAATTTTCAATGCTTATAACCAAGCTTTAATTGCTGGTGACTTTCCTGGTGTCTTTGAAACGATGGCAGACGATATTATCTGGCATCAACCTGGTACTCATAGTATATCTGGTACAGTTGTTGGTAAGGAAAAGCTAGGACCTCACCTGGCTACATTTGCTGAGAAAACTAATGGAACCTTTAAGGTGGTAACAAATTGGGTTTCTGACAATAAGGATTTAATCGCAGCCAATGTTACTTTTCTTGGAACACGTGCTGATGGTACTGAACTCAATATGAATGGGATTGACCTCTTCCGTATTGAAGACGGAAAAATCAAAGAAGTTTGGCTCTTCTCTTCAGATCAAGCTGAAGAAGATAGCTTTTGGGGATAATTTAAGAGGCCAGGACAAAAAATTTTGATTTTAGGAATTCTTTATTATAAATTTTTAAAATCGATAGATTAGAAAAAAAGCGAACAAGACAGAATTCTGAGTGTCAGATAACTCGTTTTGTTCGCTTTTTATATTTAAGGTTAGACTTTTATCCCAGACTCTTTTAATTTACTCTCCCAACTGGGCACTGTAGGCGATAATCTGGTCAACTGTGTCAGACAAGAATTGGATGGTATCACGGAGTGGTTTGTCTGTTGAAATATCAGCACCGATAATCATAGCTGACTCAAGTGGTGTCTTGCTACCACCTGATTTGAGGAGATTGAGCCAGTCTTCAGCTCCAGTTTCGGAGTTTTTAAGATGGAGGTAACCTGCAGTCGAGATGACTAGTCCAGCAGAGTAAGTGTAGCTATACAAGCCCATGTAATAGTGAGCTTGGCGCATCCAAGTCAAAGCTGCATCATCGTCAATTTCAATAGCATCTCCCCAGAAATCCGTCAAGACTTCCTTCATAATGCTATTGAGTTTGCTTGCTCCAAAGGTCTCCCCTTCTTCAATCAATGTATAAACCTTACGCTGGAAGGCGGCTTCCAAGAGGTGCGTAATAAAGTTATGGAAGTAGGTGTCTGTCAAGCGGTGAGCCAGAGCGAAGCGTTTTTGACGTGGGTCGTCAGATTGGTGCTCCAAGTAATCACTGAGGAGTAATTCATTGAAGGTTGACGGTGCTTCAACATAGTAGGTCGACATGTGGGCATTAAAATAGCTTTGGTGATTGTCTGAAAAGATGAATTGACCAGAATGCCCGATTTCATGAATCAAGGTATAGACATCGCTCAAACGGCCTGTCCAGCTCATGAGAACATAAGGATGCACGCGATATGGGTCCGCTGCATAACCGCCAGAATCCTTGCCACTATTGGCAGCAAAGTCCACCCAGCGCTCTTCTTGATAGCGAGCAACTTCCTGACAATATTCTTGCCCCAAAGGTTCTACTGACTTCATGACCAAATCATAGGCGTCGTCAATAGTCACTTGAGGATTGAGGGCACTATCCAAATCCAATTTCCAGTCTGCAAAGCTCATCTTTTCAAGACCATTTACCTTGGCAACATGCTTGAGGTATCTCTGGGCAACGGGCGCAAAATCCTTCATGATGAGGTCAATCTGACGATCAAACATTCCACGGTCCACTTCTTGCTCAGCCAGAAGATAATCAAAGACTGAGTCGTAGCCCTTCATATCTGCCAAGATTTTTTCAGACTTGACTTGAGCTAGATAGGCTGCTGCAGCCGTATTTTGGTGCTTACGAAGACCTTCTGAGAAGGAACGGAAGGATTTCTCACGAACCTCAGCGTCCTCGTGGTTTTGGTAGAAATTCTCATAAGTCACAAAGCTGTTTTTATAAGTCTTGCCATGAGCTTCAAAGTCAGCCATTTCAAAATCCCCAGCTCGCATCTTAGTATAAATATCCTGCGGACTGTAGAAAACTTCACCGAGATTGGTCAAAGCCTTCTCCACGTCTGCCCCTAGATAGTGGGCTTTTTTGATTTTGGCCTGACGAATAGCTGCCGTCAAATGAGGTAATTCACCCAAACGGTCCAAGACTTCCTCATCAGCTTCCACCAAGGCATCTTCAAAGAAGGTCAAGGCTACGCTGGCATCTGTTTCGAATTCCATCCCAGCTTGGGCAATGTTGGCAAATTCGTCATTGCTATAGTCTGTCGTCTGTGGCATAAAGCCATAGTTACCAATATGGCTCATCTGAATGTAGATTTGTTCCAATTCCGCAAAGGCCTTTTCAAAATCCTCAAAAGTATGAAGATTACCCTTGTAATCACGGCTAAACTGGTTGATGTCTTCGCGAACTTTCTCGATTGCACGCAAGAAATCCTCACGGTCTTGGTATAGGGCTGTTAAATCCCAAAGTTCCTTCTCTGGAAATTCTGAACGGTGTTTTTGTTCCATTTTCTTCCTCTTATTTCTCTAATTCTAATAAAACACTAAGGGCTGATAAAGCGTAAAGCGGTGCTGTTTCTGCTCGCAAGATGCGAGGACCAAGTCCTGCCAAGACTGCTCCTTTTGCTTCAAAACTTTCGATTTCTGCAGGTGACAGACCACCTTCTGGACCAAAGATAAAGAGCAGTTTGGCTCCTTTTTCAAGACCAGCGACTGCTTGTAAAAGCGCAGCGGCTTCTCCTTCTTTGGCCGACTCTTCATATGCCACTACGACGCGGTCAAATTGGTCCAATTGAGCTAGAAAGGCTGCTTTTTTCTCGAAAAGTGTGACACTCGGTACTAGATTACGCTTGCTTTGCTCTGCTGCTCCAAGGGCAATTTTTTCTAGTTTTTCAACCTTTTTACCCAATTTCTTGTCATCCCACTTGGCAACGGACCAATCGGCAGGAAAGGCCCAGATTTGTCTGGCACCCAACTCGGTTACTTTTTGAGTGATAAACTCCAGCTTGTCCCCCTTAGGAAAGCCGGATGCGATGGTCACTTGGACTGGTAGTTCCACATTGTCAGCTAACTCTTCAACTAACTCAAACTGACGAGTTTCCACATCCAGCACGCGCGCCAAACGCTTAATTCCATCATCAAAGACTAAGGTCACCTCATCATCTTCTTTCAAGCGCATAACCTGAAACATATGCTTGCTGGTTTCCTTGTCCTCGATGGTGACAGGAGAGATAGCAATGCCTTTGACAAAATACTGTTGCATGCTAGCCTCCAATCACACCGGAAATATCCTTGGTTTTCTTAAAGACACAGGCATTCCATTCCCCTTGAATCATGTGAGTTTCGAGGAAAAATCCAGCTGACTCAGCCGACTCGCGCACCATATCCCACTTGTCCTTAATAATTCCACTCATGATGAGGTAGCCCTCATCCTTGACCAAGCGATAAGCATCATCCGTCAGATGAACGAGGATATCCGCCAAGATATTAGCTACAATCACATCTGCCTCAATCTCAACTCCCTTAAGCAAGTCTCCTGCTGCTACATGGATGTTTTCCATACCAGGGTTTAGCTCAATATTTTCCTGAGCAACTCGAACTGCTACATCATCCAGGTCGTAAGCGAAAATTTCCTTAGCACCAAGTAGCGAGCTAGCAATAGAGAGAACGCCTGATCCAGTCCCCACATCTAGCACTGTTTCCCCACCACGAAGAACCTGCTCCAAGGCAAAAAGGCTCATTTTGGTCGTTGGATGCGTCCCAGTCCCAAAAGCCATTCCTGGATCTAGCTTGATAATTTTTTCTCCCGCAGTCGCCTCGTATTCTGTCCAAGACGGCACGATAGTCAAGTCATGGGTGATGCGAGCAGGTTCATAGTATTTCTTCCAGTTGTCTGCCCAGTCTTCCTCAGCCAAGGCAGTCGTCCCCATCTTGACCTCTCCCAAGTCCATAAAATCAGTTAGTTCCGCTAGACGGGCCTGCAAGTCTGCCTCAACCGTTGCTACATCAACCGTTTCCGGATAGTAGGCTGTCACTACGATTTCTTCCTGTTGCTCGACCTCTGGGAAAATCTCGCCAAAACGATCCACATTCCCCACATAGTCCATGCTATCTTCAATCGCAACACCTTGCGCCCCCAGCTCAATCAAGAGATTGGAAACCAATTCCTCTCCTTCACGCTTGACTGTAACTTTTAACTCTTGCCATGTTTCCATATTTAAGATACCAAGCCCGTAAAACACAAAGCCAAAATAGGAAATTCTCTGAAGACGCTTGTGTCTAAGAGAAGTTTATCTTTTTGGCACAGTGTTTAGGGCGGGTTCAGTTTAGAAATTTAACCGAACCATCCTTTCTAATCACTTACTTTTAAATAATCTTTTAATCTCTCTTGTAACTGAGGTACAACTTGACTGGAAGTAAGAAATTCCTCAACATTCATCAGCTGATAGCCCTGTCCTTCATCACCAAAGGTGATATTGTCAAACTGTTCTTGACTTAGCTGACCAACCATAAAGACAGAGTGCCGACCTTCATAGAGCATACTTGGATAAACCTTGCTCCAAAGCAGACAATCCTCAGTCAGATAAATTCCCAGCTCTTCATAAATTTCACGCGCCGCGCACTCAAAAGGACTTTCATCCTCCTCTCGCCCACCGCCTGGAAATTCCCACATATTGGGCCAGGGAATGCTTGCCTTATCATCGCGTAAGATGGTCAAGAGCTTATCCCCACAAAACAAAGCAATCTTACAGCCTGTGAAATCAGAAATCTCTATTTCCATATTAGACTCCTTCGGTTAATTCCTTTTCCAGCTCGGCTAACCAGTTTTGATAATAGATTTTCTCATCCCGTAACATCCGGCTGCTATTCATTTTCTGTCTAGCAATCTTCATAGCCTTGTGAGTTTGAACTACATCTTTCTTTACCTTAAATTGATACCAAGCTTGAATGACCTGCATATCTGCTGTTTTTATAGATAAAAAGGATTTGACCCCTCGAATACTTGCATATTCTTCCGCTTTCTTATTATCTCCTTCCATCAGAGCAACTTGAAGAAGGTATATTTGAGAACTAGTTTTAGACATTGGATTATCTGTTTTCTCTAGCACAGACTGAAACTGTTGCTTTGCAAGCTCAATATTATCATCCAATATGAATACCAACCCCTGAAGAGTCTGAACACTTTCTGCAAAACTCCCTCTCACATCCTCATCAACAGACATGATAAAGTCTTTTAAATCATATTCTTGAGGAGCTAGCAAGGTCTAGGCTGAATGCCTCAACATCAGGTAGGCGTATTTCGTATTTTCAGGATGTTGTAGCAATTCCCAAATTTTTGCGCCATCGGTGATGCCGACTGGCAAAATGTTATTTAGGAAGAAAGACAAATTAAGAAAAATCCAAGTCCCTGCAAAATACCAGCTTCTTGTCAAAAATCCAAACACTATCGCCAATAATATCAAGCTGATATGAACCATCAAGCCTCCTGAAAGCATCAGGATGATTCTTTGATCACTTTCATCCTCTTTTAAACCAATGTATTGAGCACCAACATTTTTCAGAATGGCTGTTCTACTAAGATGAAACCTGCCTAACTTTTTGGTCAAAATAAAATGTCCTAACCCAAAAGCCACCAGCCGATAGCCTGTCAAGTAGCCACAAAAAGCATGTCCCAGCTCATGAAGAATAAAGATTAAATACATACTTAGAAGAGCGAAGCCATAACCAAAAGTAAAGACTAAAACTGCGGAATATCCCAGCTCTGCAAATGCGATTGTTCCACAAGCAAAAGCTATCATAATAAAAACAACAGCTAGCACATAAACCAAATAAATCCCAATTTTCTTCATAAAATCTCCAACCAACTCCTAGTATCTCGGATAAGGATAAAATTCTCCTTCTTCCAAGCCAACTTTTCCTTCTTCAAAGACTTCTTGGTTCCATTCCATGACGAATTCTTCTGCTTCTGGGTCTTCCAAAAAGTCCATGAGGGCATCCAGCCCAACCTCGGCAGTATCTTTAAGGAATAGCGCAAAATAAGCTAAAAATTCACGAGAAAAACCTTTTTTAGGCAGGTAAGGGATAACCGTCAAATAGTCTTCCTCATTGACTGTTGACTTGGTAGGATTGTAAAAAAGCACTGCTTCTTCAAAGAGAATGTCATCTGACGAAACTTCTCCGTCTTCATCTACCATCTCCACACCTGCAGCATTTTGCGCTTCCAATAGAAAACTCACTTCAACCGCGTGGTTACGCTTGTCCCAACTAATCTCAAAGTCAAAGGGAAAGTTCTTCTCCAACTCTTCCTCTAAAACATCTAAAAATCCATATGTTGCCATTTTGTCCTCTTTCTATGCGACTCTTAAATCGCCCCGATTGCTCGGAAATATGCTAAAATAGATACTACCATCTTACCACATATACATCAGAAAATCCACGTTAGAAAGGACTGCTATGCCAGACAATCTCGCGCTTCGCATGCGCCCTAAAACCATCGACCAGGTCATCGGTCAGGAACATCTGGTCGGACCTGGAAAAATCATCCGCCGCATGGTAGAAGCCAACCGCCTGTCCTCCATGATTCTCTATGGCCCTCCGGGAATCGGCAAAACCAGTATTGCCTCAGCCATCGCTGGGACTACTAAGTATGCCTTTCGAACTTTCAATGCGACAGTAGATAGTAAAAAAAGACTCCAAGAAATCGCGGAAGAGGCTAAATTCTCTGGTGGTCTCGTCCTATTACTAGACGAGATTCATCGACTAGATAAGACCAAACAAGACTTTCTTCTTCCACTCTTGGAAAGTGGTCTTGTCATCATGATTGGCGCTACGACTGAAAATCCTTTCTTTTCTGTCACTCCTGCCATTCGTAGCCGTGTTCAAATTTTTGAGTTGGAACCTCTGTCTAACCAAGACGTCAAAGAGGCCCTGCAGATAGCTCTAAGTAACCCTGAGCGTTGTTTTGATTTTCCAGTAGAACTAGATGATGATGCGCTGGACTTCATTGCCACCTCTACAAACGGAGACCTGCGTTCTGCCTTCAACTCACTGGACTTGGCTGTTCTCTCTACCCCTGAGAATGATAAGGGCATCCGCCACATCACTCTAGACATCATGGAAAATAGCCTGCAGCGAAGCTACATTACCATGGATAAGGATGGAGATGGACACTATGATGTCCTATCAGCTCTGCAAAAGTCCATCCGTGGCTCGGATGTGGATGCCAGTCTCCACTATGCTGCCCGCTTGATTGAGGCAGGTGATCTACCTAGTCTCGCGCGTCGCTTGACCGTTATCGCCTATGAAGATATCGGCTTGGCCAATCCTGAAGCCCAAATTCACACCGTGACTGCTCTGGATGCTGCACAAAGGATTGGGTTCCCAGAAGCCCGCATTCTCATTGCCAATGTCGTCATTGATTTGGCCCTTTCTCCAAAATCCAACTCAGCCTATGTAGCTATGGATAAGGCACTTGCTGACCTCAGAACATCAGGGCACTTGCCTATTCCGCGACACCTGCGTGATGGGCACTACAGTGGAAGCAAGGAACTAGGGAATGCCCAAGACTATCTCTATCCACACAACTATCCTGGAAATTGGGTCAAGCAAGACTATCTGCCAGAAAAAATTCGCAATCATCACTATTTCCAAGCAGAAGATACTGGTAAATATGAACGGGCTTTGGCTCAAAGAAAGGAAGCTATCGACCGTTTGCGAAAAATCTGAAATCCTTTTCAAAAAATTGCACTTTCCTCTTGATTTTTTTTGAAAAAGTGGTATCATATAAACATAGAAACGCTGTGGTGTACGACTTCACACTTAAGTGTTGACCGACTATTTTTTGTATTATTAGGGAAACAAAAGTCTTCTAACAGCATGTAGGCCGTCTCACACGGAAACAGCTTCAGTTAGAGCGAGTTGCCCACCTGCTTAATTGCGCGGGTTCAATACAAACCGTGAAGTTTCGGCACCAATACAGCTTTTTTCTTTGCCTCCTTAGCTCAGCTGGCAGAGCAGCGGACTCTTAATCCGTGGGTCACAGGTTCGATCCCTGTAGGGGGCATCTAAATACAACAGGAAAAGTCTTATAATATAGGGCTTTTTTTGCTTTCCTTTTAAAAATTGTCGTGCAATTTGCCGTGTTTTTACAACAAACTTTTCACAGCCATAAATTCCTCACTAATTTTTTCCTCCAATGTGTGACCATAAACTTCAACCAGCATAGAGATATCTTTGTGTCCTAAAATTTTCGCAATAACTCCCAAATCAATATTATTATGCCATAAATAACTACCATAAGTGTGTCTAGCTCCTTTAGTAGTAATCAATGGAGAAATTTGCAATTCCTTCAACATTACTTTTATAGCCTTATTGACTGTTGCAATATCTGGAACATCGTAGGCATAGCCAAAATGCTGGAAAATCAAATTATTTTTATTGTCAATATTTAATTCTTTGTTTGTTTTTAGTTGTAATATTTTCAATGTTTTCAATAAAGAAAGCATATCTGAAGTAATGGGAACTAATCTTATTGAAGTATTGTTTTTAGGTGGAGTAAACTTATGAATAGCGGTATTGTAACGACGATAAGTTTTTAATTGCTCTCCAACCTCGTCAACTTCATTCCAAGTCAAAGCGATCAATTCAGAGAAACGCATGCCAGTTTTAAAAAGGAAATAAATTACATACGGTACAATAGATTTCTGATAATCAAACTTATTTTTTAAATACACTAATACTTTTTGATAATCCGATTCTGTATGTAAATATTTCTCGTCAATCTTTTGTCCACTCTTAGATGAAAATAAATCTACATAAGCAGTAAAATCTTCTATTACCACTTTATCAGCAATAGCCATCTGTATACTTGCACGAATTCCAGAATTCAATCTACCCAGAAAATTTCTTGAAACACTTTTACCATATTCATTCATGATTTTTTGATACTCGCTAGGCTTAATTTGTGATACAGGTTTATCCCCAAATAGCCTTTTAATAACATTTTTTCTCATGAGATATTTCTTTTTTGTGACTTCACTTCTACTACTAGGAAAAATTTTTAAATCAAGCCATTCTTGATAAAGTTCTGGTAAAGTCATATTAAAGCGCAAAACACTTCCTGTGTTTATCTTATGAAGCACCTTCTCAGCTTCTATTTTAGCTTCTCGTTTTGTTTTAAATCCGCTTTTATGGAGTAGGCTCTTGCTCCTCTCACGTATAGAGAACGACCAAAGCCTCTTCTTTCCACGCTGTTTATACTCGATATAAGCCATTTCACAAGTCCATTCCCAACAACTCTTTCACAACACTTTTTGGAACAACCATCAAACGTTTACGATTATAAAATGTATAGCCTCGTGATACAAGTAATTCTCTCGCCTGATGAATAATAGCATTAGCTGTTGATGGCCTATAACCCATTGAAATCAAATCCTTATTTGATATAGTATCTGCCATATATCAGTCACTCCTTCCATCGGTTCCCCAAAGTTGGGAACTATTCTGTTCTCTTATATATTGTTCTATATCCTTTTCATCATTATCAGTTAGTCTTGAAAGTCCCTCTTTGAGTAAATTTTGAATATAATCTTCCGCCTTTTGAACATCATAAGCCTGATACTTTGCAATATAGACTTTTGCTAATGTTTTCGCAACCTGTTTCTCTGTCCAAACTTCAGACTGCCGTAGTGTCGTTTTAGCCCTTGTAATACTAAGAACCGTCTGATTTTCTGTCCCTAGGTAGCTTACCCACCACTTAACTTTTTTTCTTCTCCAACGATTACTATCTGTCGCATTTGGGCGAATAAAACGATAATGACCGTTGATAGCCTCAAAATAGATTGACGATAAAGGACGTTTTAAAAATAACTGCTCTGCAATTATATTAGCCTTTTCCTGCCAACATCTAAGCTCTGCGCGAGTCCAAGACGGAACTTCTACAAGCTCTTGCTTACCAAGTCGCTCCATGCGTTTATTATATATACACCACTGCTGATTACCTCGTGAACCTATCGCAACTGTTTCTCCTACACACTCCCCAGTATCTAAAACTGATTTCTCATGATACTCAAAATGCTTTGCCTTAGAAATACATAACCCTTTTTTGCAATAGTCATATATTCGTTGTACGTCTAAAGTACCATCAAATATATCATGTGCAATATCTAAACGAGTGAAATTAACATTATACTGATATAAACGAGTAATTAGGGCAATCCAGTTATTAACATTCCCCTCCATAAATTCCTCATATTGGCGACACCCTTGCCCCTTCAATTCGATGAATACTCCCATAGAAGGCCTATCGGCATTAAAATACACCTTAATTTCTGAACATGAATAGTGTTGCTTATACTTATTCAGCCCCCAATCATTCAAGGTAAAGCTTTCAAGAGGAATCAAAAGGATGTCAGTCAGAACTTTTTCTGGCGAAACATCCTTAACTGTTACAGCAAAATAATCAATTCTAACTGTATTCATAGGAATATACTCCTATCCTAGTATTTTAATATCCTCACAGACAAGTTTAACACCTGCCCAGTTACCTCGTGAAATATTCCAAGCCAGTCTTACCTTTGGCTGAACTAGTTCTACAGGAACATTCAATAGAGCCTCACTCTGAGCAATTTTTGCAATTTTATCTACATTACCAACAATTTCTAAGTTAATAGCCTTTAAATCATCCGTTGAGATTCCCATGTCTGTTAAAACTTTCACTTTGTCAAAATCAAGAGCAGTACAACTGATTTTTGATACTTCCTCAGTTTTAACTTTTTCCCCATTCACTTCGTTATATTTATTATTAACTCTCGCCGATAAAATAACGAATTTCTTTGGAATATCAAACTGGGACATATCCAAGTCAAGTGCCCCAATTTTGATGTTTGTATCCGTCATGTTATAAGTCATATTTTTTACTCCATTTCTATGTTAAAATCGTATCCTACTCAACAAGTCGCCCAAAAACCTTATAGAACAAGGGCTTTTGTCAAATTTCTATGAATCAGTAACCAACAAGCCCCACGCCTTACTGTATCAAGGCTTCAGGCACCATTTCATGGAGGATATCCCCCCCTAGTTAGTACTGGGGCTGTTTTTTCTGACCTCCTGCAAAGCAGTCGGTGGGCTCTTTTGGACTAGCGAAAAGATGAGCGCTCCGCTCGATTATGCCCCCTGGGCAATCGTCCCTATTTCGCTAGTCCAAAAGACCGTCATCTGAGTTTGGTAAAATACTCAACGGTTCATTGTTTATCCTCGTTAATACCTCTATTTGCCTTTTTGATAAATCTTCAAGAGACTTACCCTCCATAGCTAATGCCCACCACACAGTTTTTTCAATCGTACAATTAGGGCAAATTCTAGGGAATAAAATCCTAAAACTACCCATTATTGGAGGATATTCCCATCCTTTATCAAAAGCTAAATCTGAATCAATGATTTTACTTTTTTCACATACCTCGCAAATATGCTTCAACAGCATTTCAAATACCACCTTACATTATTCTAATTCATCTACAATTTACATATGGACTACTTGTAAAACTTTTAACAATGCTTTATAAGGATTCTCATCACATTCAGTAGCACCCATTAAACTGCCATTCGATAACTTGACAACAACACTAATTTCGTTCATTTCGCATCCTCATATACCTATCACAAGCTTCATCAAAATATGCCTCAAAGTCTAGTTCATCAGACTTGAACGGTGTCTCTACAAACTTAGGCCTAGGAAGCACCCCATCTATTTGGCAATATCCTTCGCCAATACCACAAGTCTTATAATCAATCTCTTGACTTGAAAACATCATACGACAGGAGTCAGAATCAGCCGTAGTTGCCCCTAATAAAAGAGATACTCCAAAATTTTGTCTCATATAAGTGGGAATAAAGTCACTTGAAGCCCTCTGTAAACCGACTATCACCTCTATTGAAGCTTGGCGTGATTTTACCAAGAGACTCCCAAGATTTGACATTGCCTCTTCATAGGCTTTTTTCCCTTCTTTAGTCGTTTCTGCCTCTGTTCTGAAAGCAATTCCCTCATCAAGCACAATTACCAGAGGATAGTTCCCCTTAACATCAGCCCAAGACAAAACCTTCCCCTTGGAAACATATATATCTGGGTTATCTGCCATAATCTGAAAGCGTCTATTCATTTCTTCAACAGCCTCTCTTAAAGCACCAGCAATCTGGAATGGAGAATTATATACTACCTTATAACTTAATCTATCTTCTAGCTTCTTACCAACTAGCCAACTCAAGTCGCCTTTTTTCGGATCTAGTAATTTTATGTCAGACCCTAAAATTAAGTATTGAGCCACAAGGTTCTCTATCATCACCGTTTTTCCTGACCTCGTCGATCCTGCTATAAGCACGTGGGGCGGAGCTCCTAGCCGCCAGCAGCAATTCTTATCGGCAGTAATCGTTATCTCTGTAGTTTGTAGGGTGTCCTCCCAAGAGATTCTTCTTTCAGGATATCTTCGGAATGTGTACTTAACACAACTAGCAGTCTTTATTTTCTCTTCTAAGTTTAAATTCAAGCATGCACTCAAATATACATCTAACTCTGAAACCTTATTAGAGAAATTATCACCCAAAACATGAGCATAAACACCTATATATTCCTCATTTATAGAAAAGTCAAGAACAACCGAACGGATTACACCTCCGTCAGAAGAAGATATAAATAGGTTGTTAGATTCGAGCAGGAAGAGTAATTGCTCGCGTATAGCAAGGATGGGCTGAATTCTATTATATAGTTCACTCAGCTTAGATATAAATTTATTGGCGATTAAAATTTCTAAGACCACAGCCAAAACTAGTAAAAGTCCTGAGATGTTAAAGATTAAAACCAATAAAATAAATATAAAAAATTGAGATAGTATACAAGCCCAATAACAAGTCTTCATTAAGGAGGTTGATAATATGTATGACTCACAAAGGGAGACCCTACTATTTATATGTAACATATTTACCTCATCTTATTTCTTATATCCTTTATAATAAGAGAAAGAGCTATCAACTTAACTCTAATAAAATAGTAAAGGAATATAGCAAAGAAAAGAAATGCTATAAGGGACAATATTATACTTAAGAGGGAGCCAAAACCTGTGGGATTATACACAGATAAAAGACCGAAGACGAACATACAAAAAAAGCAAAATCTATATTTCCTTATCATCCTTGTTCTCCTCTTTATTCTTCTTTATTGGTATCGTAGTCATTTCCACGCATACGAGCAGAAACATTATAATAACATAAGATAGCAAAACTACCGTCCCTTCGTACAATGGAGAGAAGACATTTAACAAGTAGAGCGTTACATACAATAAGAACGCTGAAAAAACGAATGTCGCATAAAAAAGATATTTATAAATATTACTCATGGAAAATTCTCCTTCTTATTAAGAGT
>NZ_AEDV01000079.1 GCF_000148545.1 Streptococcus mitis SK597
CGTCATTCTCACATGAGCTGGCGTTTTTTTCTATGCCCATATTTCCGGTCAAATCATTGGAAAATTCCGACTGTTTCAGCTAAAATGGAAGAAAAAAGATTGGAGTATCTTATGGTAACTTTTCTCGGAAATCCTGTGAGCTTTACAGGTAAACAACTACAAGTCGGCGACAAGGCACTTGATTTTTCACTCACTACAACAGACCTTTCTAAAAAATCTCTGGCTGATTTTGATGGCAAGAAAAAAGTCTTGAGTGTCGTTCCTTCTATCGATACAGGCATCTGCTCAACTCAAACGCGTCGTTTTAATGAAGAACTGGCTGGACTGGATAATACGGTTGTCTTGACTGTTTCAATGGACCTACCATTTGCCCAAAAACGTTGGTGTGGGGCTGAAGGTATTGAAAATGCCATCATGCTCTCAGACTATTTCGACCATTCCTTTGGACGTGATTATGCCCTCTTAATCAATGAGTGGCACCTATTGGCACGCGCAGTCTTTGTCCTCGATACCGACAATACTATTCGCTACGTTGAATACGTGGACAATATCAACTCTGAACCAAACTTTGAAGCCGCAATTGCAGCTGCTAAAGCCCTATAGAAAAAATCCTCTGTCGCAAAGAGTTCTCTACTCTTTGAAACGGAGGATTTTTCTTATTCTTTAATTATTGTTTATTTTGAAATGAATCCTTCAAAATCTTTTAGTTGAAAATTATATTTTTCAGTGAGTAACACATTATCCACTGCAACATCTTCTCCCAATGGGTAAATATTTCTTTTGAAATGGTTGTAGGAGGAAAATCTCTCCTACACTATTATTGATTCTGAGAGAAAATTGCAAAATATCATCTACCAAACTTTCAATTATTAAGATTTTTTGCAGTTTATCTGAATTAGAATCGCAAGGCTTCTCAATAATATAATTGTCGAATTTTTTCATTCTAACTTCCTCTCCACTATTTCTTCCTTTATCAAGAAAAAGTTACCTCAATATCAATAAAATACAATTCTAAATTAACTCCAATTATTGATTCATGATAATATTTCAGTAACTCATCGTGCAATTAAAAACAAGGGTTTTTATTTCAGACGATCCATCGTGAACACTTCATCAGCCATCTCCCAAATTGCCGGATTATGTGTTGCGATAATGATTAGCCTATTATCATCTCGAAGAGATAGCAAAATCTCCATAATCAACTGAGAGGTTGCTGGGTCTATTGAAGCTGTTGGCTCATCTGCCAGAATAAGGGGTGGATTCTTTAAGATAACTTTTGCCAAGGCAACACGTTGCGATTCTCCGCCCGATAACTCAAAGATGCGCTTATCTAGGTCAAGATAAGCCAGGCCGACCTGTTCTAAGGCCTGCTTCTGCCTCAACCGCTGTTCCGACCGACTCAACTTTTGACCAATGAGACCTAGCTTAAGGTTTTCTTCAATACTTTGGTTTTCAATTAAGCCAAAGTTCTGGAAGAGGTAGCCCAATTCGTGACGGAAAAAATCACTCGATTTATAATTGGCCAAGTCTTTACCTCGGTAAAAAATCGTCCCATCATAAGATTCTAATTTTCCAATCATGTTCATCAAGGTTGTTTTTCCGCTACCACTTGAACCAATTAAGGCATAGACTTTTCCAGCCTCAAATGTCATTGAAAGATTCGAAAATAACTCTCGTTCTCCAAAAGATTTACTCACCTGTTTAAGTTCAATCATATTAACCTCCCTTCAAAACAAGCATGGACATCTTGTTTTCTTTCTGCATTTGGACATGTAACTGTAAAAGAGATAGACCAGTAAAGAGTAACAAGACTAAGAAAGCAACTACTATCTCTACCATAAGAAATACACTCGCAACAAATCCCAGTAAAAACACACCCAGTTGAGCAAAGAGATAAGTGCGATGGATTTCTAAGAACCTGAGACCTGCAATGCGTTTGATAAAAATGGCACGTCTAAATTCTTCAAAGTAGAGCCTATTCATAGTGTTAAACAACAAGATTGAAGTTGCAATCCCAAGCACAGCTCCTGCTAGCATTACCCAACGTTCCCTCTGGATATTATCCAATAATGTGATGTAGTTGTGGTAACCTGTTTGCATTTCTGAGACCCAATTTTCAATGCCTTGTCTCTGGATAAGCTCCTGGGCATCAGACAATTGATTAAAGAGAATGTAGTTCTGTACTGCGTCTATCCAAAACAAAATGGACTGTGGACCAGTTGATTGGGGTGTTATAACAATGATGATTGGATCTTTCAAAAATTGTTGGTAAGAAATAGGGGTCGTATTATACACAAAACGATCCTGACCTGATTCTAAATAACCTACCGTAGCAGTCATTTGCTGTCGTTCATCTTGACTAGACATGCGACTGGTTAAGTCGTCTTCAAAAACAGATTTATAATGTTCTTCCTCTGAACGGAGGTGTTCAGGCAGCAATAAGACAAACTCCCCTACATCAAGGTGATTCATCTTTTGCTCAATAGTTGTATCTACAGGAATGTTTTGACGCTCCAAGTATTGCGGTGTGACGATAAGGATATTGCCATTCGGGCTGTAATCGTACCATTCTGTAGAGGTTATAAAGTTTTTGGAGGAAGCCATGCCATTTTGCAAAGTACGGTCAATTAACTGGTGTCTAGATAAGAAAGCCTTTTGTTCTGAAACAGCCAGATCCATCAATTGATACCAAGTTCTGAGTTTCCTTTGAGCTTGTTCATCAAAACCAGGACTCGTTCCTTCACGGCTGATTGATAGGGTAATCAGTTGCCTTTCCTGGCTCCAAGCCTCTTGTCCAATCCGATGCTGTTGCCAGGCTTGGGAATACTTTAAGCTACTCCCTATTCCCAGCGTTACAATAATAATCGCTAATAGTTGACCGATTAAAATCAAACTAATGATTCCTCTGACAGGCACTTGCCCTTTTATAATCTGCATCAGGTGTATCTTTTTTATCCCAACTGCGAAGAGTTGAGCGAAAAACAGGGAGATCGACAACAAGATGAGATTATAACTGAGCAAGCCTGCTCCTATGGTCATTAGGGATTGCGTTGGAAGCGACAGAATTTTTTGCATAAGAATGGTGAGCACGCCAGCTAAACTGAAACCAACAGCTATCCCTTTCAAATCCTCACCAACTGGTCTAAGAAAAATGGACCACCGTTTCTCTCCTGAAATGAGGCGAATGCCCGACGACCGTAATTGGCTAATTTGACTAATTAAAGTCAGTGCTCCAAAGGTTAAGATGAAAATCAATAGACTGATTAACTGAAATCCGTTACTAAAGATAGCCATTAACGTAGATAGTTTAGATGGAATTGTCAGGTGCATATTAGTCAAGCCAAGTTGACTTAGCTCCTCCCTTAGCAAGTGAATATCTAGGTGTCCATCGAATACAAAATAGTTTGTTTCAACACTACTACTTTGAGCATCTTCTAGTTTTTTTTCCTGTAGCCCATCAGGCAACTTTCCGTCTCCAAAGGTCGTATAAGAAAAAACTGTAGTACCTTCTGAGTTAGGATCTTGGTGTTGAATCGCAATAAAGCTATCTGTTTCTTCTGCTAGTTTTTCCAAGCGTGTAGCAACATGCTGAAAAGTTGTTTCAGGGGAAGAATCATGTACAACAACGTTGGGGTAATAATAGGAGACATATGTATCAGTCCAAATGGTAAATACCCAAACAAAGAACAAACTAGCAAGCAGGTTGGATATGAGTATAAATAATTTTTTCATAGTGCATTCCTTATTCTAAAACAGAGGGCAGAAATACCCCTGACCTCTATAAACTAACAAGCTTACTAAACTATTGATAAAAGAATCTTCTTCTCTCTAAATAGTTGAATTTTGAAGTAATACGAAATCAATCAGCCTTCCCAACATCAAGACCATTGGACTTCTTTTGTGATTCTACTCGAATCTCCAATCGTTTATCCTTCTGAATAACTGTTGATAGGGGATTGTATTACCAAATGCAAGAACACTTAGTAATACAAATATAACTATTTTTTTAATTCCACGTTTTTTTCTCATGCAATGAAACCCCTTTCTTTTTCCTTATTTTTATTCTAACATATATATTTTATTCATTCAAGTGTTTATGTTCATTTTAACTTTTTTTTATATTATTAAACATAAACATTTTTTATTCCTTTAACTTGCTATTTTGAACTAAAAATTTTATAATGAAATTAAGCAAATAGGAAGGTTTATTATCTTTAATGAATACACTCGCAGAGAAATTCAGATTGAAAAGAAAAGAGTTGAGACTCTCCCAACAAACTCTTGCAGAAGGAATTTGTGAACAGAGCCAGATTAGTAAAATTGAGAGGGGACATTTTATTCCCTCCGCAGACCTTTTGTTCAAACTCTCACAACGACTTGAAGTACCATTAGATTATTTTTTTAATGAACAAATTAAAATTAAATCTAACCTCTCTAATTTCAAGCAATTATCTGCTCGACTATTAGATGACAGAAATTATGACAATTTGGAATATATTTATAGAATAGAGATTGAACGAAGTACTTTTCTAACACTAGAAGACCGAACTTACCTTGAATGGATTAAAGCTATTATTGACTTCTATCAATATGACAGTAAGTGTGAGGCTATTTCTTCATTGGAAAATATATTATTAAAAGTCTCTTCAAATACTCTGATTTATTTAAAGGCATTGAATACTCTATCTAATTTCTATTCCTTAGTGGGTCGTGAACAAGAATATGAGGCAAACTACTCTCATTTGATGGAGTTATATCAGACAAAAAATTTTGAGCATCAAGAGTTTTTATTTGGCTACATCAGAGTTCGTTACAACTACGCTCACTACCTAGTGTCAAAGGAAAAA
>NZ_AEDV01000078.1 GCF_000148545.1 Streptococcus mitis SK597
GAGTCCCACCGTACTTACATAATAACCTTCCGCCCAGAAATGCCGATTCCCAAACTTGTACTTGAGATTGGCGTGTTTGTCAAACATCATGAGTGCACTTTTTCCTTTTAAATACCCCATGAAACTCGAAACACTTATCCTTGGTGGAATACTTACTAACATGTGTACATGGTCTGGCATTAAGTGACCCTCAATAATTTCAACTCCTTTATAACTACACAAGCGATGAAATATTTCGCCTAAACTACTTCGATATTGATTATAGATAACTTTTCGTCTATACTTAGGGGTGAACACAATGTGATAGAACAGTGCCACTTTGTGTGCGATAAACTATGAGCCTTTTGTGCCATATTTTTCTCCTTTCGCTTTACAATTGGCTTGAACACCTTTATTGTATCGCGTTCGGAGTTTTTTTGGTATAACCTTCGACGCACACCCGCATAGCGGGTGGTTTTTTTGTCTCGCACCTAACGGAGCGAGACGGACTAATAGTCACATAAAGAAAACGACTTCTAAAGAAGTCGCATTCATCGAAAATTGGATTAATAACTATCATAAAAAATGCTTGAACTACAAGTCGCCCAGAGAATTTTTTGTTGCTAACTAACTTGAAATTTAGCGTTTGTATTTGAACGACAAGTCTAACACAGAGATGTTTTCTTATGTCTATAATTAGCTTTTATTTACTCAAGAAGTTCCAATTAAATTTCTTATAAAAAATTGTATAGCGATTTTGACTATTCTCGCTATGTTCATATAAAATTCCGTATTCTCCGTCACCTAAGTCTTGTAATGAATTATATGCAAATTCCCCACCTTGAATCAGATTATGCTTCAGCCAAGTTAACTCGCCATTTTTCTCAACACGTGCCAAGTGAACTAGACCATCTTTTCGTTCACGTCCTGGTCCAGCAGCATTGCTAAGAATAATATACTCTTTCCCATCATGCATAGTATGAATAGCTGACATTTGCACATAGGCATCTTTTACTTCTGGATAACGTTTTATTGTTTTCTCCCAAGTCACTCCACCATCTTTACTAGTAGCAACCTGAAGATCTCCAGTCAAGCCACGCATGAAGAGTTTGACATCACCATTATTTAATTGAAGAACAGTTGATTCTGTATTTTGAGCGCCACTATTATTCATATTAGACGAGTGGATGACACTATTTCCAACAGGTCGATTATCATTTGGGGCTTCTCCAGCATGCCAAGTTCCCCCATGATCATCTGAATAAATTAGACGCGAAGACTGCGAACCACCTAAATGCGAAATACTGTTTGTTGTATAAGCTGGTACCAATATCCGCCCCTTATGCGCACCTGTACGTAATACAATACCTGTTCCAGGACCTGTTCCAAGGAATTTCATCCAATCTTGTCGAATCCCTGGTGTGATATCTTTCGGTGCAGACCATGTTTTACCATCATCATCACTATAAGACATCCATAAATAGCTAGTATTTGCAACTCTAAAAGGATTTTTCGTACTTTGTGCAAAGTAAACATTACCAATTAAATCCTTTCCTTTATACAAATCACCTTTGTCGCTATATCCTAGTTTTTTGGGATTTACTACAACATGATACTCTGTTTTTTGATTTTTAGAATTATAAACTTCACCATTTTCACGAATTGTATAATATCCTTTTTCGCCTGTTTTATATAAAATTTGATAAGTTTTATCCCCTATACGCTCGTATGCTTTTTCAGGTTTAGCAGGCATACCGAATACTGCTTTTCCTTCTGGGAACATATCATAAACCGAAAAGATTCTCTTAGTTTCCGAATCTTGAACTAATACCATATCAATATTTAATGGCGACGGAGCAGTTTTGTCTTTGGCATCTGGATTATCACGAAGATTAGAAATTGTTATTCTATCTCCCCACGTCTCTCCTCCGTCCTGACTTCGACGAACTACCATACCAATATCTCCCCAATCTGCGAATTGTAAACGTCTTTCATCCGCTCCGGCAATTAATGTGCCTTTATCTGTTTTTAGCAGTGCTGGAATTCGGTAAGTATTAATTCCATCCTTATTCAATCCACCATTTACACCACTTACAAAAACTTCCTTCTTCTCTGTAATTTTTGCACTTTCCGATGATTTCACTTCTAAATCCGCTATAGGTCCTGATACAGATGTTCTACTTTCTAAAGTAGTTTCAACCTTATTTGCATCAATATTAGTAGTGGTTTCTTGTGCTAATACTGGTGAAATACCATACAAGACCGAGCCGATAACTATAGAAGCAACTCCGATAGTAAATTTTCTAATACCATATCGGTTTTTACGATTAATAAAACTCTGATTCATATAACTCCTCCGACGCTTTTGCTAAGCGCTTTTTTAAAATTTTTGAATTAGTTAAAAAGTTAGCACTGGAAAGCAATTCAACTAATACGATTGCTTATTCTTGATTAATCTATGACTCTCTAAAGGTAATTATTTTATTTCCTAAAAATCTAGATTTTTCTTTATTATACAATAAAACAATATATTTTTCTATAGTAATCTACAATAGATTCTATTTTCAGAAATATTTTTATACTTCTATCCTCTTTAAAAGTACTTTCGGCTTCTATAACAAAAATAAGTTAGGACTAGACTTTCTCCTTCAATAAAGAGTGTAAACGATAAACCCTGAGCCTTTTGTGCCATATTTTTCTCTTTTCGCTTTACAATTAGCGTGAACACCTTTACTGTATCGCGTTTGGAATTTTTTGAGTATAACCTTCGACGCGCACCCGCATAGCGAGCGGTTTATTTTAGATTAACATAAAAGTTCAAAGTGAGATTTTAGACAAAGTTAACTACCCTTTCGTTTATAGGAAATCATAACTCCGAAAATAATTCCCACAAAACCAAGCAAAACTGTTGCCATTGATTTATTCTCACCTGTATCTGGTAACTTAGCCTGCTCATTGTTACCTACTTTATTCTCTGATTGATTAAATCCTGAGTTCTCATTTGTAGATAACAATTTAGGTGATGGTACAATCTCCTCTTCTTTTTTATTTTTTGTAGGATTATCAAGTGCTAGATTATTGACAGAGTGTCGGAAAGTCATCGCATAAATACTAGAATTGCTAGTCTCAAAAATAATCTTTCCATCTTTTTGTTTGAATTCAATAGGGTGTAGGTTTCCTTCTGAATCTACAGCATAAACATTCTCAACAGAATGACCCGTAGCAAAAATAACTAGGACTTTTCCGTTAGGCTGAACAGTTCTAGCATCTGTATCCTTCAATTGAATATCAAATGCTTTATAGTTTAATGAACTTAGATCACTAACTTGAACTTCTTGAATTTGAACACCTATCACATTTTCCAATACTTCTTCTGAAGCTTGAATTTGCACACTTCCTGCTTCATTTTTGAAAATACGTTGTGAACTAGCAATTCTTGTGATAACGTGCTTAGTTTCTGCTTCATCCTTACTGTCTTTATTATTTACTTGTTTATCAGTAGATTTCACTACTGAACTTCCTTCTCCTGCTGTAGATAATACTTCTGTATAATTTTCTACATCATACACAACACTAGTTACTGCATTCACTCCGCCTGTGAAGTCTGAAAGGTGATGAATCTCAGCATCCGCACCATTCACGCCACCTTTAAACTCTGGCTTAGCTACTGTAGGAGCTGGAGAATTACCTAATGTGGATAGGAAGCCACTATACTCTGGAACTTCTGTAACGAGGGATTCACTTCCATTGACTCCACCTGTGAAGTCATGCTGTTCAACTGTTGGGACCGGTTCTTCTCCTGAGGTTGATAATGCACCCGTATACTCTGGGATTTCTAGTATCGGAGATTCAGTGAAAGGAACTCCACCTGTAAAATCTGGTTTATCTACTATAGGGGCTGGAGTGTCTCCTAATGTGGAGAGAACACCGCTATACTCTGGAACTTCTGTAACAAGTGAGTCGCCTCCGTTAACTCCGCCTGTAAAGTCATGCTGTTCAACTGTTGGGGCCGATTCTTCTCCTGAGGTTGATAATACACCCGTATACTCTGGGATTTCCAGTATAGGAGATTCAGTGAAAGGAACTCCACCTTTAAACTCTGGCTTATCTACTGTAGGAGCTGCAAAGTCACCAGATGTACCTAAAATACCAGAATCTTCTTTTCCACTATCTTTTTTTGGATCTAATTTCCCTGCTAAATCCTTATCCGAATCCTTCTTAGAAGGTTCCACTTCTTTATCTTCCACATAGACAGGATCTTTTGGTTGACCCTCAATATAAGAACGAACCCAATCCAGCTGCTCTTTTGATAAAACCAAACCACCACTGCGGCTTCCTACAACACCATTTTGGTGAACGCCAATTAAAGCACCTTTATCATTATAAAGACCACCACCAGACGCTCCAGGTTTCGTACCTCCATAGCTAATTCCCTCTATTCCAGAACCGAAGTCTGTAATTCCTACTACTTTGCTATCTAAAACTGGACTTAGCTTGTTATCTGGAAAACCATAGACCGAAACTGAATCCCCCTCTGCAACTTTCGAAGATTGTTTTACAACCTCTACAGGAGTTACTCCTTTTACTGCTTCTTTTAACCGAACCAAAGCTAAGTCATTTTTAAATCCAAATACAGAGTCTTTCTTATTCCAATAAACAATATCATCATCTGAAAAATTCACAGACTTACCATTCGGCAAAGTTGCTTTATACACTGTATTGGTACGACCAGATTTAGTAATTACTTCAGAACCTTTAACTGTTAAGAAATTATGAGCGACTGTTAACACCAAATTTGGTGCAATTAAAGTACCTGACCCCGACCCATCTGGCGTTTGAATGTGCGTTGTAGCATAGAAATTCTCTGAACCATTCGGAGCTTGTAATACCTCTTTACTAGGTACAGGTAAGTTCGATTTACCACTCAAATCGACTTTACCAACTTCAGTTCTTGCAAAATCCGAAGAAGACGTAGATGGAGGAGTTACCGAATCTACTACCGCTCTTATAATTGTATCTCCTAAAGCTAACTTACTGACATAGTCATCAGACCAAGTAGTATCACTTGCTAGTTTGTTAATTGGCACTCCGTTATAGGATACCACTTTAGCTGTTGGGGAAGTTGCTATTAACTGTTTGAAGTCTGGATTTTGTCTTAAATAAAAATTCAAACCACTTCCAACAGGACCCTCCTGAACAACCTTATCTGAAATCAAACGAGTTCCTTTAGTGTCTTCCACTCGAAGTAGAACACGACCTTTTTCTTCACCTTTTACTAAGGTAGCACGACCTTTTTCGTCAAAACTATACCAAGCACCGTCAATCTCAGACTCTACATCTTTTAAAGCTATATGATTTTCATCATAGTAGTAACGGTTTGCACCATCTATATACCAGCCTGTGATAGCATATTTATCAATCATTGACTGAATCCAAGCTCTGTGCTTTTCCGTAAAGATAGTACCACCACCAATACGCTCACTCTCAGAAGCACTTGGAGTATTTGTTCCGTGCTGGTGGATACCGACTACCTCTCCTTTCTCATTAAACAAAGGAGCACCTGAAAAACCTCCCAAAGCTGAGGAATGATAAGTGACTGCACCACTCTCTTTATTGATACTGCTCACAGTTGTTGAGACTGAATAAGCCTTACCGTCTTTCAAGCGAGCTTTATTCTCTTCACTTAAATTTGGAGTCGAAAAATCATTAGGGTAGCCGACCATAGAGATGCTATCACCCGTAGAAACCTCTTTATGACTCAATTCTCTTGGTGAATCTTCACCACCTGTCATAGCTTCTACAGGCTTTTTAGTAACTACTACCGCTAAGTCATTACCATATTCTTTACCAAAATTCTTCTCATCATACAAATGAATAGAACCCTTTTCAAGAGCTTCCGATACACCAGAAGTAGGTACTTTATTGCTCTTCTCCGTCTCTGAGTTCATCACCACATAACTACGAGCAGACTCCCCACCACGCAATACCGCGGACTTGTCTTCTTGGTTTTTATCATAGTAGTTATGAGCTACTGTTACCATCACATTCGGCGCTACAAAGACACCGCTACCTGATGCGGTTTGTTTTCCACTTGTTCCGCTATCATAAGTGGTATAAGTCATAGCAACACCTTCTGCAGGTTTACTATGAACGTCTACATCTTTAATATCATCTCCACCTTTAATAACATCAGCATAAACGACCCCGCCACCAATAACTGGTAACTCTGGTGCAGCTAAGCCGATCACTGCGGATAGTGTCAAGCAACCAATTAAACCATAAGCTTTGGATTTACGAAATTTTCCCAAACCTTTTAAACATACAAACATACATTACCTCACTTTAACTTTCAAAGTTAATTTATCCAAGTATATTCTTAAAAATAAAATATTACAGTTTCCATTAGCATAACACTCTCTACTTTGATTCTTACAATAAAAATAGCCATAGACTATTTTGCTCCTTTACAAATAATATTTAAGTACTGTATCTCCAAGAATATAGTTTTTGTAAGATATTATCCTAATCAGAAAAACTAAGTTATACATAAAATTATATATAAATGTTCATTTGTAGCGAAACTGTATATTTTCTTATAAATTATAACACATTTTACAGACGCTTTCCAATATCTTGAAAGAACTTATACCAAACTAGATAGCAAATGAATTGTTTTACACCAAGGTCAAGAAAAAACTCATACTCAATGAAAATCAAAGAGCAAACTAGGAAACTAGCCGCAGGTTGCTCAAAACACTGTTTTGAGGTTGTAGATGGAAGCTGACGTGGTTTGAAGAGATTTTCGAAGAGTATGAAATTCAAAGTATATATGAACTACAATATTTTCTGAATAGACTGTATACAAAAAGAGAGCTACTGTGCTCTCTCATTCATTATTTTACATACTTAAAAGGAATCTCACTACCACAGAGCCAGTTGTAGACTTGGTCGTTGACAAAAACATTCATGGCTTCATGAGCATACTCGGGCATGATACGATAGGCCTTATCGCAGGTCAGACGGTTGTAAATCGCAAACTGGGTACTGGGATAACAAACATCGTCGTCCAAGCCTGTAATCATCTTAACTTCACCCTTGATACGATGGGCAAGATTTTTCACATCGATATAGGCAAGGGTTGCCATGATTTCCTCCTCAGTTTCATGGAAGGGGTCGTGAAACTTGAAATAACGGAAAAGTTCGTCGTAAGCCTCGCTAGTATTACCAATCTCAAGCACTCGTCTAAAGTCTGACAAGAAAGGATAGATGGCAACTGTTTTCTGAATTCGAGGATTGAGCGCTGCTGCAACTAGAGCTAGAGCCCCTCCTTGCGAGGCACCATAACTAGAAAGTCTCTTCTCATCCACCTGTGGCAGACTGGCAATAATCTCAACCAACTGGTAAATATCCAGATAAACATCCTTATAAAAGAGGTGATCCCGACCTTCCACAGCCCCACGGATGATATGCCCTTTAACTGTATTTCCTAGAGAAGAGCGCAAACCGTCTTGTGAATAACCTGACTGCCCCCGCACATCCATGGAGACAACACCATAACCAGCAACGGTGAAGGACAGCATATCAACCCAGTCCCAGCCACGTCCCATATAACCATGGAAATGAAAAATTATTGGAACCTTCTCCTCACTCTTTGGAAGAACGACGCGTGCATAGACCTTGCCTTCATTGGTTCCTTCAAATGTTAACTCATAGCACTTGACTTGAGGGATGTGAAAATCTCTTTCCTCCAACTGGTAGGCTGGAAGCGTTGAAACTTTTTTCACTTCCTCAGCCCAGAAAGCATCAAAGTCCTCTGGAACCTCATCCCTGCCTTTATAAGTCTTGATTTCTTCTAATAAAGCTGGATTTTTCATAGCATGCTCCTTTTATTTTGTAATCGCTATCACCACTGTAGCATATCTATGTAATCAATGCAAGAAAGAAGGGTAAATAGAAAGTGAATTTAGATTCTTTACTTTTAGAATGATGGGCTGAAAGTAGTTTTAGAAACGAAAAAAGAGCATTTCGCTTTCTCTTCTTCTATTCAATCTTAGTTTTTTGCTTCTTTCTTTTGGAAAGTGGTTTGGTAATTTACTTTAATCGTTACTGTCATCTGAGAGTCCTCGTTTCTTTTTGATGACTCTAGTATAAGGGTCAAACCTGAAAGCTAGCTTAAGTTTTCCTTAGAGAAAGCTTAATCCAAATGTTCTTTCTTTTCCAAATGAAGGGCAATCATGCGCCACTCTGGATCTTCTTCCAAGCTTCTGTGTAGCGAAAAAAGAGCATTTCGCTCTCTCTTCTGTTTATACTAGTTTTTTGTTTCCTTCTTTTGGAAAGTGGTTTGGTAATTTACTTTAATTGTTACTGTCATCTGAGAGTCCTCGTTTCTTTTTGATGACTCTAGTATAAGGGCCAAACCTGAAAGCTAGCTTAAGTTTTCCTTAGAGAAAGCTTAATCTAAATGTTCTTTCTTTTCCAGATGAAGAGCAATCATGCGCCACTCTGGATCCTCTTGCCAGCCTTCTATAGAACTAATGTAGCTTGCAACCTTTCTGGCTTCTTCTAAAATCGGAAAATCCTCGATAATATCAGCCACTTGGAACTCTGGAAGTCCTGACTGTCTGGTTCCAAAAATCTCACCAGAACCACGCATTTTCAAATCTTCCTCTGCAAGGACAAATCCATTGGTGGTTTCTGTCATGATGAGCATGCGGTCTTTCCCGGAATCAGTCTTGGGATTAGCAACGAGAACAGCATAGGACTGCTTATCTCCCCGACCGACACGACCTCTAAGCTGGTGAAGCTGGCTGAGACCAAAACGATCAGCATCCATGATGATCATAACTGTCGCATTGGGAACATTAACCCCAACCTCGATAACCGTCGTCGAAACCAGAATATCCGTTTTTCGCTCTTTGAACTCCTGCATGATTTGGTCTTTTTCGTCACTCTTCATCTTACCATGTAGAAGAGCCACTTCTGCCTTTCCTGCAAAATAAGCCGTCAATTCCTCTGATAAGGCAATAGCATTTTTCAAATCCAGAGCTTCTGATTCTTCAATCAAGGGAGAGATGACATAGGCTTGAGAACCTTTTTGAATTTCCCCCTCTAACCAAATCAAGACCTGAGGTAGTTGCTCATGCTTAATCCAACGCGTCACAATAGGTTTTCGTCCTGCTGGCATCTGGTCGATAATGGAAACATCCATATCCCCAAAGGCTGTGATGGCCAGCGTCCGTGGAATGGGAGTCGCCGTCATCATGAGAACATCAGGATTGTCGCCTTTTTCTCTCAGAACACGCCTTTGCCCTACACCAAAACGGTGCTGCTCATCGATAATAATCAAGCCAAGACGAGCATAATCTACCCCATCCTGAATCAGAGCGTGGGTTCCAATAATCAAATCAGCCTCACCCTTGGCAATGGTCTCCAAGACTTCTCTTTTTTCTGCAACCTTCAAGGAACCTGTCAAGAGAGCCAGTTTTAGGTCCGGGAAGAGACTCTGTAGACTCTCAAAGTGTTGCTCTGCGAGGATTTCTGTTGGCACCATGAGGGCAGCCTGATAACCAGCTGTCACTGCCGCAAACATAGCCAAGCCAGCGACTACTGTTTTTCCGCTCCCCACATCTCCTTGCAGGAGACGATTCATGTGGTGGTCCGACTTCATATCGGTTAAAATTTCCAGCAAACTTTTTTCTTGAGCTGGGGTCAGGGCAAAAGGTAGATTTTCTTTAACTGCTGTCACCTTTTCCTGAGACCAATTCAGAACCAGACCGCTTCCCTGAACTCTATTTTCAGACTTGAGCGTCTGCAACTGCATTTGGAAATAAAAAAGTTCCTCAAACTTGATACGGCGAAGAGCCTGCTTGTATTCTGCCAAATCCTTGGGGAAATGCATGGCACGAACGGCCTGACAACGGGACATGAGTTTGTATTTGTCCAGCAAAGACTGGGGAAGATTTTCCTCAATCAAGAGGTCCAGTCCCTGATCAAAAGCCGTCTTGATGACCTTGACCAGACTGGCCTGACTGATTCCCTGAGCCAGACGATAGACAGGTTGGAGGTCATCTTCCACCTGAGCTAGGACCTTCATCCCAGTTAGACTAGTCTTGGCACGGTCCCATTTTCCAAAGACGGCAAGAGTTGCTCCCAACTCTATCTTATCAGCTAGGTAGGGTTGGTTAAAGAAGTTCACGGCAAAAACGACTTCTCCCTGCTTGAGGCTAAAACGCAGGCGATTGCGCTTGAAACCATAATACTGGACACTAGCAGGAGTCACGACTTGACCAGAAAGAACCGCCTTTTCACCGTCTTCTAGTTCCAATACTTGCTTGGTCTTGAAATCTTCATAACGGAAAGGAAAGTAGAGCAAGAGGTCTTGCAAATTTTCAATTCCTAGTTTGGCGTATTTTTCTGCTGACTTTGGTCCCACACCAGGCAAGACATGCAAGGGTTGATGTAGATTCATGCTCCACTCCTTTCTTTTCTAATCATATTCTCTCGGAATACGGTCACTGAGGAGACAAACCACCTCATAGTTAATAGTCCCACGGTAGGTCGCTACCTGAGTAGCTGTAATTTCCTTGCCCCCGTTAGAACCAATCAAAGTTACCTTGGTTCCGAGTGGGTAAGGCTTAGGCAGACGAATGGTGATTTGGTCCATCGAAACCCTGCCGACGATTGGGCAAGCTTGCCCATCTACCAAGACGGAGAAATTCTGCATGTCACGTGTCCAACCATCCGCATAGCCGATTGGCACAGTCGCGATGACTTGCTCGCTATCTGCCTGATAAGTTGCTCCGTAGCCCATATAAGCTCCAGCTGAAACTGTCTTGACATGGACCAGAGCAGACTCCAAGAACAAGGCTGGTGTCAAGTCATAGGGTAAATCCAAGGCATCTCCACTTGGATTGAGACCATACATGGCGTCTCCCATACGAACCGCATTGAAAATAGTCTCTGCATGCCAAAGAGTCGTTGCCGAGTTGCTAGCATGAACCAGCTCTGGCACTTCCTTCATACTAGCCAAAATAGATTTAAACCGTTCCAACTGGACATTAAAGTAGTCATCTGACTCTTCATCTGCAGTCGCAAAGTGGGTAAAAATCCCTTCAACACGAGCACCATGTTGTTGGAGCAAGTCTTGAGCCTGCTCAGCCTCACGAGCCTCTCTAAAACCAATCCGTCCCATTCCTGAATCAATCTTGAGGTGGACTGTCAATCCAGTTAGGTCCGCTTCCTTATCTAAGAGTGCTTGGATCCACTCCAATCCAGCCACTGTCAAGGTGATGTCATATTCTTTAGCAAGAGAAACAACTTCTAGTTCAGAAACTCCTAAAATGAGGATTGGCTTGCTGAGTCCAGCTTGTCTGAGTTCAATGGCTTCATCGATATTGGAAACGCAAAAGCCATCAACATCATCTTGAATAGCCGTCGCAACAGCAACAGCTCCATGACCATAAGCATTGGCCTTGACCACTGCAAATTTGAGCGTTCCTTCAGGGATATGAGCCCCCATTTGCTGAATATTTTGTCGAATAGCTCCCAGATGAATCAGAGCCTTGGTTGGTCTATGTGGACTAGCTTTCATGATTTTCCTCCAAAATGACACTGGCTGTCACAAACTGATCGGTGTGGCTGATAGACAGCCAAATCTTTCCTGAAAATGGTGCCTGACTAAAATAAGGCGCCCCGCGTTCATTATTCAAGACTTCCAAATCCTGAAAACCGAGTTTTCCAATACCAGTTCCCATAGCCTTGGAAAAGGCCTCCTTAGCCGACCAGCGACCAGCCAAATATTCGATTTGCCTGCGCCCTTTAAGACTGTTAAACCGTTCCATTTCCTTGGCTGTCAGCACGCGCTTGGCAAATCCTTCATGTCGTGTAACTGCACTTTCTATCGAAGCCAATTCTTCGATGTCAATTCCGTGTCCAACTATCATTCTCATCAAAAGGAGTTGAGATTCCCCAACTCCATCCTTTTCACTTATTTTGTCAAGGTAGCATAAATCTCTTCTACCAAGGCCTCTGTATTTTCCCAACCTAGACAAGGGTCGGTAATGGAACAACCAAAGATTTCTGGTTGGTTTTGACGACCATCTGCTAGGTAAGATTCAATCATAAATCCTCGAACCGTCTTTTTGATTTTCTCGTTCCAATCACGATTTTGCAAGGTCTGGCGGACAATTCGAATCTGTTCCATATATTGCTTTCCTGAGTTATCATGGTTGGTATCAATGAGGATAAAGGGATTTTCAAGTCCCATGGCTTCATAGCGCTCAATAGCATTTAGCAGGGTTTCATAGTAAAAGTTAGGCTCATTTTTCCCATATTCATTAACTGCTCCACGGAGGATGACGTGGGCCAAGGGATTTCCTGAAGTTTCAACTTCTTGACCATGGAAGAGGAAGGTTTGTTTGTTTTGAGCGGCATAGATACCGTTAAACATTACTCCAAGATTTCCTGAAGTTGGATTTTTCATCCCGACCGGTGCATCAATCCCTGAGGCCACAAAGCGGTGCTCTTGGTCTTCCACAGAACGAGCTCCAACAGCATGGTAGCTGACCAAATCATCTACCAAGACCAGATTTGATGGATAAAGCATCTCGTCTGCCGTTGTCAAACCAGTCTCTGTAATCACGCGGTAGTGCAACTGACGAACAGCCTGCAAACCATTAATCAGGCTTGGAGCCTTAGAGGTATCTGGTTGGTGAACCAAGCCTTTATAGCCGTCTCCGTTGGTACGAGGTTTAGCTGTATAAACACGCATGACTATGAAAATCTTGTCCGCCACCTTCTTTTGCAAGGCGGATAAACGGTGAGCGTATTCCAAGACAGCCTCTTCATTATCAGAAGAGCAAGGACCAATCACCAAAAGGATCCGGTCATCTTCTCCTGAAATGATGTCTACCAATTCTCTATCACGACGCTCCTTTAGTCGCAAGGCTTCCGCAGACAATTGAGTTTCTGCCTTGATTGCTTCAATATCGATTTCTTGACCTTTTTCAATAAATGCCATCTTATTCTCCTAGCGTTTGGTAGATTTCTCTGACGAGGGCTTCCGTATTTTCCCAGCCAAGGCAAGGGTCTGTGATAGACTTGCCAAATACTTCTGGCTCATTTTGTCGACCATCTTCCAGATAAGACTCAATCATAAAACCACGAACGAACTGCTTGATTTTTTCATTCCAAGCACGATTAATCAAGGTCTGGCGGACAATTCGGATTTGTTCCATATACTGCTTACCAGAATTGTCATGATTGGTATCAATGATGATAAAAGGATTTTCCAAGCCCATTTTCTCATACTGGGCAATGGTGTCAATTAAATTGTCATAATAGTAGTTGGGAATATTTTTTCCATACTCATTAAGAGCACCACGAAGAATGGCATGCGAAAGCGGGTTCCCAGTTGTTTCCACTTCTTTTCCTAGGAAAAGGAAACTTTGCTTGTTTTGAGCAGCATAAATCCCATTAAACATAACATTGAGATTTCCAGATGTTGGATTTTTAAAACCAGTCGCAAAATCTGCTCCACTTGCCACAAAGCGGTGTTGCTGGTCTTCAACTGAACGGGCACCAACTGCCATGTAAGAAATCAAATCATCCACAAGCGGAAGATTTTCAGGATAAAGCATTTCATCAGCCGTTGTCATACCTGTTTCTGTGATAACACGATAGTGAAGATGGCGAACAGCTTTGATTCCGTTGATAAGACTAGGCGCTTCTGTCGCGTTAGGCTGGTGAATCAATCCCTTATAACCATCTCCGTTGGTACGGGGTTTAGCAGTATAAACACGCATAACCATAAAGATACCGTCTGCCACTTCTTCTTGCAAAGCTGCCAAACGCTTAGCGTATTCAAGGACAGCTTCTTCATTATCAGATGAGCATGGCCCAATTACCAAGAGAATTCGCTGGTCTTCTCCACGTATAATGGCTTCAAGCTCTTGATCGCGCTGAGATTTTCTCTCCAAAGCCTGGCCTTCTAATTTTGATAAGGCACGAACTTCTTCAATATTAATTTTAGGACTTTTTGCTGTAAATACCATAACTCATCTCCTTATAAATCAAACGGATACCAAGTAAAAATTTACTTTTCACAAGGTATCCGCCTCTAAACTATCTCATTTTATTGTCTTTTACCGTGACAGTTTTTAAACTTCTTACCAGAACCACATGGGCAAAGTTCATTCCGTCCAATCTGGCTCAAATCCAAATCTTCAGGCATACTTGCTTGGTGGGCAGCAATATTACGAGTCGCTGTTGTACTGATATGGCGTTCTGCCTGTGGTCTTTCTTGTTCATGAATTTGTGCTTTCATCATCAAGCGTGTCACATCAAACTCAATCGAACCAATCATATCATTAAACATACGGAAACCTTCTGCCTGATACTCAACAACAGGGTTGTTCTGAGCATAGCCACGAAGTCCAACCGCGTTACGCAATTGATCAAGGGCATCGATATGATCTGTCCACTTGTTATCCACCACTCGTAGAATCAAGACTTTTTGGAATTCTTTAACTGCTTCTTCATCGCGTAGTTTTGAAACCTGACTATCGTAAACCTTCAAGGCACGTTGGAAAAGCTCTTCCTTAATAGCCTTATCAGACAAGCCTGACAAGTCTTCCATCGTAATAGAATCTTCTGGAAGCAAGTTGTACTTAGCAAAGTTCAAAATTGCCTCTAGTTTTTCATCTTGTTTGGCACGCGCATGACCATCAACGACACGTTCAATCGTGCGTTTGATCATAGCCTGAATTTCAGGTGCCAAGTCACGGTCTGCAGTGATGACATCATAACGTTGAGCATAGATAATCTCACGTTGTTCACGCATGACATCATCGTATTGAAGGACTTGTTTACGAGTATCGTAGTTATTTCCTTCGACACGTTTCTGAGCTGCTTCAACCTGACGCGTCAACATACGAGACTCAATGGCCTCTTCAGACATATTCAAGCGTTCAAAGATGCCTTTCAAGCGTTCAGAACCAAAACGTTTCATCAAATCATCTTCAAGAGAGAGGTAGAATTGTGACTCACCTGGATCTCCTTGACGACCTGAACGTCCACGAAGCTGGTTATCGATACGACGGCTTTCATGACGCTCTGTACCAATAACACAAAGTCCTCCAAGTTCACGAACTCCTTCACCAAGCTTGATGTCGGTACCACGACCGGCCATGTTGGTTGCGATGGTAACAGCACCACGTTGACCAGCATTCATGATGATTTGGGCTTCTTTATAGTGGTTCTTAGCATTCAAGACTTCGTGAGGAACGCCAGCTGCAACCAATTTCTTAGAAATGTAATCACTGGTTTCAACTGCTACTGTACCAACCAAGACAGGCTGACCTTTTTGGTAACGAGCCTTAACGTCTTCGACAACCGCCTTAAACTTAGCCTCGATACTTGCATAAAGAAGGTCTGAGTGGTCAATACGTTGAACAGGACGGTTGGTTGGGATTGGAATAACACGAATGTTGTAAATTTCACGGAATTCTTCTTCCTCAGTCTTACCTGTACCCGTCATACCAGACAATTTCTTGTACATACGGAAAAGGTTTTGGTAAGTGATTGAGGCAGATGTCTTGGTTTCATCCTGGATTGGCACACCTTCTTTAGCTTCAATGGCTTGGTGCAATCCATCAGAATAACGACGACCTTCCATGGTACGACCTGTAAATTGGTCGACAATCAAAATTTCTTGTTCTTCGCTCACCACATAGTCAATATCGAGAAGCATGATGTAGTTGGCACGAAGGGCGTTATCAATAAAGTGAGTAAGAGCTACGTTTTCGATGTCATAGAGGTTTTCAAGCTTGAAGTAGCTTTCAGCCTTGTCAATCCCTGAATCAGACAAACCAATAGTCTTAGACTGCACATCGATGATGTAGTCGTCTTTGTCCAAAGATTTTACATAGTGGTCTGCCATGTGGTAGAGCTGACTGGTTTCAACTGCATTAGCACCTGATACGATCAAAGGTGTACGGGCCTCATCAATCAAGATTGAGTCAACCTCATCGACCAAGGCATAGTTAAGCGGACGTTGTACCATGTTTTCAGCACGAACGACCATGTTATCACGAAGGTAGTCAAATCCGATTTCTGAGTTGGTTGAGTAAGTAATATCACACTCATAGGCTTCTTTTTTCTCCATTGGAGATTTGGCAGCCAAGTTAATTCCTACTGACAAGCCAAGCCATGAGTACAATTCACCCATTTCAGTCGCGTCACGTTCTGACAGATATTCATTGACCGTAACTACGTGAACCCCTTTACCTGAAAGGGCATTGAGGTATACGGGCATAGTCGCAGTCAAGGTTTTTCCTTCCCCTGTACGCATCTCTGGCACGTCACCATGGTGAAGAACGATTCCCCCCATGACCTGAACCTTATATGGGAAGAGGCCTAGGACACGTTTGGCACCCTCACGGACAACCGCAAATGCTTCATAAAGCAATGAATCCAGTGATTCTCCATTTTGATAACGTTCTTTAAATTCAACTGTTTTTGCTTTTAGTTGGTCATCAGTCAAAGCAGCCATTTGGTCTTCGTATTTGAAAACCTTGTCAGCCATCTTTTCCAGACGACGGATTTCTCCTTTATCATTTTCGATAATTGTTTTTAAAATATTAGCCATGTTTTTCCTTACTTTAAATTCCGAATATTTTAGAATGTTCTTTTAATTTTAGCACAATTACTGATTATTTTCAAGGAAGAATCCCCATTTTGAAAAGGAAAAAGAGGCTAGTTTCCAAGCTAACCTCTCTGACTTTTATGATGATTTAATTGCCAACAAAAATCGGCAAAATCGCAAATAGGATAAATAGATTTATCCAAAGAGAAAAACAGCAGATCAATCCAAAAACAAAGAGACTGACTTTCTTGGACAGCAAGGCCATCAAAATAGACAGAATACCAAAAACTAGCAAGACTTTCTGTATGATTAAGAGATTGATAGATATTCCCAGAACTGGTTTATCCCAAGGAACAAAGAAGAAAGCCAGCCAGATCAGCAGAACTAAACCAATATAGACCTTAGAATAGCGTGTAATAAATGATTTTAGATGTGCCATAAGCTACCTCCTAGGATTGTATATCCTTTAAATATTGTATGTGTCCATTTTCGACAACTAATACATCTGTGCAAAGGTCTGAAATATCTTCCGATATGTGTGACGTCAGGATAACCAGACTATTTTCTTTTTTCAGGTAAGATAAAATGACCTGTTTGGTTAACCTCACACTCTTCTCATCTAAAGCATTCATAGGTTCATCGAGAAAGAGTATAGATGGTTCGGCAATAAAGGCTTGAATCAAGGCCATTTTTTGTTTCGTTCCTAAGGATAAATGACGGTACTCAACGTCTTCAAATTCCTGTAAATCATAATATTGGATCCAATCGGCAATTCTTTTTTCCGTAACTTTAGATGAAAAACACCTTAACAATTCCAAATTTTCTCTAAGGGATAAATGAGATAAAAACTCGACTTTTTCAATTAAAACCCCTGCATCCTGAATATAATGATTTTTTATCCCGTAGACTTCCCCATCTTGAAGAACTTTTCCTTTATCAAGCTTAATATAACCAGCAAGTATCTTTAAAAGAACTGTCTTACCAGATCCATTATCACCTTTAAGACCATAAATATTTCCTGATTGAAAGACCAGATTCAACTCATTTAAAATAGGTCTTTTCCCATAAATTTTCTGTCCATTTATAATTTCAAGTCTCATCGTTTATCCTTTCTTAAATTTCTCTTCCAAGCGACTAAGAATCAACATAACTAATAAACTTAAGAGTACTAAATACACTGTTACAATATGATCCATCATCCATTCTTGTCCCACAAATGCTAAAAAATAGAGAAAAAAGGAAAAACCAGCGCCCGCACTAATAAGTGCTATCAGATAAGACAGTAACAAATACAACATCATTAACTGAGCAAGTAAAAAGAAGAGAGCAACTGTTTTAAAATAAATTCCTAGAGGAAGTAAACCAAGAAACCAGACAAATAAATCTTGAATAAAAAATTTAGAAATGACAACCAATCGTTTCCTTGTATAATCGAAAAAGGAGCTTGATTGATAGCGAATCAAGTGATGGTAATGGTCTGCCAAATCACTTTCAAGTAAAATGACAGAGAGCCATCCTACCATGAAAAGCGAAAGGTTTAACAAGAGTTTGGGGATTTCTAAATTCACTTCAGAATAATCATTATAGGAAAAGATTGAAATCAATTCTCTCTTGAAAAAGAGAAAAGCATCCTGCTTTTGAACCGCTGTTGACAATAGATAGTTTATCAAAATCATCATCAGAACTATGCGAAGTAGTAAAACGATCTTTCTCTTTAGCAAAATATTGTTAAAGTTCTTAAACATTATCTTCATATTTTTTAAGTACCATATAAGGGACAACATAAAGGATATAAGGAGTAAAGAGTTTCATCAAACTTACATCCCCATAGCTAGCTTGCATCAAACTCGTCATAGGAACCATATAGTAAGGCAAGGCACTATAGAGTAACATAGAACCAAGCCATAGAAACATCAAATAGGCAATTGCCGAACGAGTCACATTCCCTAAATAATCAACTATTTTTAAAAAATAGACTGCATTGATGAAAATACCGATTAGTAGGACACAAGTAAAGAACAAATAGCTTTTTATCTCTCCATCTAGGAATCTTTGTAAACTACTCCCATCAGAAAATAGAGAATTCCATTCCAGAGGCGAAAAAGTCCCAAAGAAATAAGTTATGATTGCAATTATCAGCACAGTCACTAAATATATCAAACAAGGGATACTTGCAACTTGCAAAATCAACTTTCTTTTTAACCCTTGATAACTCACTTCTCTTCCAATACTCAATCGTAAAACTTTATTTTTCAACTCAATATATTGAAAACCTAGCAAAACAATGATGATTGGAATAATAAATGATTGATAAAAACCTAGATTGAACTGGAGAATACGAAAATCTAATGCTGATTTTAATAAGTCATTTTTAATTTGCTTGTCCATCGAATTTAGCTAGATCGGGCGCATGAATATCAAAAAAGAAATAAGTCATCAAAACATCACGATAAACCAAAGTAAGAAAAAGCAAAGTAAGCAAGACATAAACAAATTTATGCCTTGCCAAAGTTAAGAGAGGAATCTTCATAAGCCACCTCCTACAAATAGAAAGTAATATAATACTCAATGAAAATCAAAGAGCAAACTAGGAAACTAGCCGTAGGTTGCTCAAAGCACTGCTTTGAGGTTGTAGATAAGACTGACGAAGTCAGTTACATATATAATCCAAGGCGACGTTGACGTGGTTTGAAGAGATTTTCGAAGAGTATAAATCAATGCCTTCCGCCTTTAGACTTTCCTAGTTCTCGTCTCAAGCGAAGCATTTTTTTGAAACAGAAATAAGTTAACCTATTCAGACCAATAGCTAGCAGAATAAAAAGAAACCAAATGCCCCATAACTTGATAACTGTCAAATTTCTCAAGACGATATTGAAAAACAGAACTGAAATAACTGTCCAAGCAAGGCTAAAAAGAGCATAGAGGGGAATGTAAAACCAGTAAAAATAGTAAAAAATTGGGAAAAATTTACTTTCTCTATTATCCTTTTCAATCCAATTGAAAAAGTAAAACCAGGGAAATAAGATTATAAATTTAAACAAATGTTTCATCGACACCTCCTTTTTGATAGCGTTTTCTTCAACTTCATTCTATCAAAAAAATCTGGAAATGTCATTCCAGATTCTACTTTTTTATTTACGTTTTCTTGCGATGAGATGGATTGGGGTTCCTTCAAAGACAAAGGCCTTGCGGATTTGATTTTCCAAGAAACGCAGGTAAGAAAAGTGCATGAGTTCTTCTTCGTTGACAAAGATAACAAAGGTTGGTGGTTTGGTTGCCACTTGGGTCGCATAGAAAATCTTAAGGCGTTTCCCTTTGTCTGTTGGTGTTGGGTTAATGGCAATAGCATCCATAATCACATCGTTCAAGACAGCTGATGGAATACGTGTGTTTTGACTTTCACTGATTTGCTTGATCATCTCAGGAAGTTTGTGGAGACGTTGCTTGGTCAAAGCGGATACAAAGATAATCGGTGCGTAAGGCAAGTATTGGAACTGCTCACGGATATCTTCTTCCCAGTTTTTCATAGTGTGGTTGTCTTTTTCAAGCGTATCCCACTTGTTGACCACGATAATCATCCCTTTACCAGCTTCATGGGCAAATCCTGCGATACGCTTGTCGTATTCACGGATGCCTTCTTCCGCATTGATAACCATTAAAACCACATCTGAACGGTCAATAGCACGCATGGCGCGCATAACGGAGTATTTCTCGGTATTTTCATAAACCTTACCAGACTTACGCATCCCAGCTGTATCAATCATGGTAAACTCTTGACCATCTGTATCTGTAAAGTGGGTATCAATAGCGTCACGCGTTGTTCCAGCAACAGGACTAGCAATGACACGGTCTTCTCCCAAGATAGCATTGATCAAACTTGACTTTCCAACGTTTGGACGACCAATCAAACTAAACTTAATGACATCTGGATTTTCTTCCTCATATTCATTTGGAAGATTTTCTACGATGGCATCTAGCACATCCCCTGTACCGATACCATGGACAGATGAGATAGGCAATGGTTCGCCCAAACCGAGGGCATAAAAATCATAGATATCATTTCGCATCTCAGGGTTGTCCACCTTGTTAACCGCGAGGATAACTGGTTTATGGGTCTTATAAAGTTTACGGGCTACGTATTCGTCTGCATCGGTAATTCCTTCCTTACCAGACACGACAAAGACGATAACATCTGCTTCTTCCATGGCAATTTCTGCCTGGTGCTTGATTTGTTCCATGAAAGGAGCATCGACATCATCGATTCCTCCTGTATCAATCATGCTAAAGGAACGATTGAGCCACTCACCCGTCGCATAAATACGGTCACGTGTCACTCCTTCGACATCTTCTACAATGGAGATTCGCTCACCAGCGATCCGATTAAATAGGGTTGATTTCCCAACATTGGGACGTCCTACAATGGCAATAGTTGGTAGGGCCATAATTTCTCACTTTCTACAATAACTTCTTCTGTTCAAGATTTTTTCTAGTTGAGCTTGGTTCTGCTTGACCAAACTGTTCTGCTAGGCGCTGACTCCAGCTTGTGGTCGCACGCGCCCCAGCATAGTCAGCCTGTACACGGTCATAAGCTTCGATTGCATCAGTTGACTGTTCTTGGTATTCTTCCTCAAAGACAACATTCTCCAGTGGCAGTCTTGGTTTCACATCATGATGTTGATTTGGCACACCTAGCGCCATCCCAAAGACAGGATAGGTGTAGTCAGGCAGGTTAAAGAGCTCTGCCACTTCTTCTGACTTGTAACGGACCAAGCCAATGATAACTCCCCCATAGCCCAAACTTTCAGCTGCCAGCAGGGCATTTTGACCAGCAAGAGCCGCATCAACCGAACTAATCAAGAGACCTTCCACACCTTGGGGTTGGAATATATCAGTATGAAGCTGAGCTCCCTTTTCTGCACGGTTCAAATCTCCGACAAAGAGAAGGAAAACAGCAGACTGGCGAATGGCTTCTTGAGGCACCAATTCATATAAAGCATCTTTCTTTTCTTGACTTCGTACCACAATCACAGAGTAAGATTGGAAATTTTTCCAAGACGAGGCCATTTGGGCTGCTGTCAAGATTTCAGTCAAGTCTTCCTGAGGAAGGGCTTGCTCCTTAAACCTGCGCACTGAAGTGTGAGCCTTCATTAATTTAATCGTTTCTGTCATCGACGGTTCACTCCTTCTAAACGAGTCTCCTCAGCCAAATAACGGATGCGTTCCATGACCCGTCTAGCTTCCCAGATTTCGTCATTTCCATGTTTCCCTTTAGCAAAATGCTGCTCCAAATCTTCAAAGTCGAAGTTGGATGTGAAAAAGGTCGGTAAATCTTCCTGCATCCGATATTGGAGAATGACCTGCAGGATTTCGTCACGCACCCAAGCTGTTGATTGCTCGGCACCAATATCATCTAAAATCAGGACTTCAGACAGTTTAATCTCATCTACCAAGGTCTTGACATTACCATCACCGATAGCATTTTTAACATCAATGACAAAGCTAGGATAGTGGAGAAGAGTGGATGAAACACCACGTTTTTCTGATAAATCATGAGCTAAGGCAGCCACCATAAAACTTTTACCCACACCAAAGTCTCCATATAAGTAAAGACCTTTTCGAATAGCTGGATATTGCTCCACGAAGGCTAATAACTTTTCAAAAACTGGCAAGCGCTCCAAATCATCCAAGTCTACTTGAGCCAAACTAGCTTGCTTGAGACTGGCTGGCAGATTGATTAACTTGAGACGGTTCTTAATAGCCGCTTCTTTTTCCGCCGCGATTAGTTCAGGAGTTTCTTCGTAAGAAACATCCGCATAACCATGATTCATAACCAAAATCGGCTTGTAGCCTTTGGCAATATAATCCGTATCCCCACGGAGAAACTTGTCACGCTCGGTGATGTACTGATTAAACTTGGAGATACTGCGATTTAATTCCTCTGGGCTGAGGGATTCTTGCTGGATAAAGGCCGCAACATCAGGGTCCTTCATGATTTTCTGGACCAAATCTTGATAGTGAAAACGGCTGGGTTGACGTTTGAGTACGTCTCCGACACTTTCCATCTAATCTCCTCCTTTTTCTAATCGAGCTAATAGTTCTTGTTTCTTACGTTCTAGTTCCAGACGAGTTTCCTCGCTAGTTTCATTCTTATAATCTGGATTGCTCCACTTGGGTACATTGGACTTGGCAGGACTCGGTTTACTGCCTTTTTGAGCCTGACTCTTCTGCCCTCGCTCACGGATCCGAAGAACTGCCTCTTCTGCCGAATGAATCTTTTGATAGGCATAGTCATTGGCTACCTTCATGGCATATTTCTCATTGATATTTGCCGAATCCACCTTATTAAAGGTCAATAAGAGAATGATATTGATAACTTCGTCCAGCAAGCCCAAGCCAGCCATCTGTTGCAAGAGTTCTCTTTCTGTTTGGGTAATAGTTCCCTTGCGTGTTTGCTTGATTTCTGCCAAGAACTGCAATGCAGTTTTACTTTTGGCCTCTTTGATAATGGTTGCTTCCTTAGGACTAAAGTCAGAGGAAACAGGTTTTTGAGCGATTTTTTCCCGCATGCGTTTGGTTGAAATAACCTGGGAAACAGCTGTTGACTTAGCCAATTGATAAGTCTCAAACCAAGTCCATTTCTTCTCCTCGGCAATGGCAAAGAGGTTTAAGACATCAGACTGCTCATCCGCAAAGCGAAGCCCATCTCGAGCCATGAGCTGACGAAAATGGTCTAAGTCAAAATCGTTGGCCACTTTCTTCTTGAGACTAAGGTCTTCTTGACTTCCCAGTTCTGCCAAGTCTGGAAAGACTTGATTGAGTGAGACAGGTATTTCTTCTCCCTCAGCACTCTCAACTTTCAAATCCTCCACAGCGGCATCGCCAATTTTTTTCTCCAAGAGTCTGCGATAAACAGGATGTTCCAAGAAATCCTGACTAGATAGAGGGGCATGGAGGGCTAGCTGATAGGTATCCCCCTTTTGATAGAGAGTCAAGAGATTAAAAGCAGATAAGATTTTCAATGATTTTATCAGTCTATCCATCCCAAAGTTGAGATGATTGAGGATACTTGAAAAAAGATATTCTTTTCTACCATTATCCCAAAAACTAATCGTATAAAGATAAAGGCTCAGTGCCTCCTGACCGATAATCGGGAGGTAGCACTGTACCAGAGATGAGGTATCTTGCGACACCCGATTATTCTTTAGATAAGAAAAACGGTCAATTGGCTTCATTTATCTTTCCTTTTTCTTTTTAGAGGACTGGGTGATTTGTTGGAGCAAGCTCTCTAGCTCACTGACATCCTTAAAACTACGATAGACACTGGCAAAACGTACATAGGTAATCTCATCTAACTCAGCCAACTCCTCCATGACGAGTGAACCGATGTCCTCACTTTGAATTTCATTTTCATTTCGACCACGGAGTTTCTGTTCGATACGATTGACTACCATGTTGATTTCATCACTTGACACAGGACGTTTCTGGGCTGAGCGGATAATTCCATTAAAGATTTTATCTCTGGAGAATTGTTCCCGTGTGCCATCTTTTTTAACAACCACTAAGGTTCTTTCTTCTACTCGTTCGTAGGTTGTAAAACGGTGCTGGCATTCGTCGCACTCACGTCTTCTACGAATAGTGTTCCCTTCTTCTGCTTGGCGACTATCGATAACACTTGACTTGGTAGCCCCACATTTTGGACAACGCATCCTTTCCCTCCTTATCGTTTTCTTTTCATTATACCATTTTTTAAACGATTCCCAAAACAATTCTTCTTTTTGCTTGACAAGTTTTTTGTTTTGTTGTATTATTTAATTAAGACAAAAAGATAAAAGAAAGGAGAACAAGATGTCCTGGACATTTGACAACAAAAAACCCATCTATTTACAGATTATGGAGAAAATCAAGCTTCAGATTGTTTCCCATACACTGGAACCCAATCAACAACTTCCAACCGTGAGAGAGCTAGCGAGCGAGGCCGGTGTCAATCCCAACACCATCCAAAGAGCCTTGTCAGACCTCGAACGAGAAGGATTTGTCTACAGCAAGCGAACAACTGGACGATTTGTAACTGAGGATAAGGAACTGATCGCCCAATCACGCAAACAATTATCGGAAGAAGAATTGGAACACTTCGTTTCCTCCATGACCCATTTTGGCTATGAAAAAGAAGAACTACCAGGCGTAGTCGGCGATTATATTAAAGGAGTTTAAGCCTATGTCATTACTAGCATTTGAAAATGTATCCAAATCATATGGAGCAACACCAGCCCTTGAAAATGTTTCCCTTGAGATCCCAGCTGGAAAAATCGTTGGTCTTCTCGGTCCAAACGGCTCAGGGAAAACAACATTGATTAAACTAATCAATGGCCTCTTACAACCAGATCAAGGACGTGTCCTCATCAACGACATGGACCCAAGCCCAGCAACCAAGGCCATCGTAGCTTATTTGCCGGATACGACCTATCTCAATGAGCAAATGAAGGTCAAAGAAGCCCTAACCTACTTCAAGACCTTCTATAAAGATTTCAATCTTGAACGCGCCCATCATCTACTTGCAGACCTCGGCATTGATGAAAATAGTCGTCTCAAGAAATTATCAAAAGGGAACAAGGAAAAGGTACAACTGATTTTGGTTATGAGCCGTGATGCTCGTCTCTACGTTCTGGACGAACCTATTGGTGGAGTGGACCCAGCAGCCCGTGAGTATATCCTCAATACCATTATCAATAACTACTCACCAACTTCTACCGTTTTGATTTCTACCCACTTGATTTCTGATATCGAGCCAATCTTGGATGAAATTGTCTTCCTTAAGGACGGAAAAGTCGTCCGTCAAGGAAATGTAGATGATATTCGCTATGAGTCTGGTGAATCCATTGACCAGCTCTTCCGTCAGGAATTTAAGGCCTAAGCAAAGGAGATTATTATGTTTTGGAATTTAGTTCGCTACGAATTTAAAAATGTTAACAAGTGGTATTTAGCCCTCTACGCTGCTGTGCTAGTCCTTTCTGCCCTTATCGGGATACAAGCGCAGACCTATAACAATCTGCCTGTCAAAGAAAGCCAACCTGTCCTACTCATTTTTCTAGCAACTGTCTTTGGGGGGTTGATGATTACACTGGGGATTTCAACCATTTTCTTAATCATTAAACGCTTCAAAGGTAGTGTCTATGACCGACAAGGCTATCTGACTTTAACCTTGCCAGTTTCTGAACACCATATTATCACAGCCAAACTAATCGGCGCTTTTATCTGGTCGTTGATTAGCACTGCTGTCTTACTCCTATGTATCTATATTATCTTACTGTCAACAAATTTTGATGAAGTTCAACTTTCTATTCTTCTATCATTTGTTGGAGAACATTTTACCGGCTTTGGTCTTACTGTCTTATCCTTCCTGCTTAGTACAATTTCATTTATCCTCTGCATTTACTTGGCCATTTCCATCGGACAACTTTTCAACGAATACCGTACAGCACTCGCTGTTGCAGCCTACATTGGTATCCAAATCGTCATTGGATTTATTGAAGTCTTCTTCAATACCAGTACTAACTTCTATATTAATTCACTTGCAGGATTTAATGATAATTTCTATATGGGAGCAAGCGTAGGCATTGTTGAAGAACTCATATTCATAGCTATCTTTTACCTCGGAACCTACTATATCTTGAAAAATAAGGTTAATTTGCAATAGTTTCATAACAATCAAAAAGGATAACATCTCATCACAGAGAGGCTATCCTTTTTCTTTTATCTCATTTTCTGTCTAACTTTATTTAAAAAACAAATCCTTTTAAATCTGATTTAAAGGTCTTGTTTAATTTCTCTATTGTGACACTATCATTATATTCCTTACATATTTTCATAGCTTTGGAACATTCTTTTTTACCTAACTCTACCTGATTCGTTTTTATGAGATAAATACCTTTTAAAAAAAGTAAATAAGTCTTTTCAAAATAATATCCTTGTCTAGTCAGTAAATTTTCTAAATCATCTATAAAAAATTGAGCGCTATCTAACAAATTATTTTTTAATAATAATTCTAAATTAAATAAATATAAAGGAATTACTCTATGTGTTCCCATATCTGTTTTTAAAAAATGTCGTGTTTTCTTGATTACCACTCTATATAGTAAGCTTATGGTTTTAGTGTTCATAAAAAACACCGAATTATAGAAAATTTTCAGTTCATACTCCATCCAATTATCTACAGAAAGCAAATACTTGATTAACTCATTACATTTAGATGTATTGTAAGGAAGGTTTGCAAGGCGATTAATCTGTTGTTCAGCAATCGATTTTATGTGACAATTGCATAAACTTTTTTCCTGCTTTTGTTTTAGCTCTATTTTCTTTATTAGTTCTTGTAACAAAATGATATCTGAAGAGTTTACAGCATGTTCTAGTTCTTCAAAAAAGCATTCTTTTTTGGAATAATAGCAATGGACTAATTCTTCAAATTCCGAAAATGAGATCCCCAGGCGATTTAACAACATGTAAAAATGATCAATAGATAATTTTGTAATCCCATTTTCGAAACGAGAAATAGTTGACTCACTAATCTTATCACAAGCCAAATCTTTAAGACGAAAATTTTTTGAAATACGGATATCCTTTAAAACTGCTCCAAAATTTTCCATACTATCCCTCTTCCATTTCTGCAAAAAATTAAACCTGTTTTTTTTATTTGTGATATGATTATGATTATACAAAAATAAAACAGAAAGGACAATATGATTATGAAAAAAATTTTATTGCCATCAGTTGCTTTACTGAGCTTAGCGTCAACACTAGCAGTAAATAGTCCAGTTTCTGCTCAAGAATCTATCTCTCCCTAGGATTATAGTCACTCCAATGGTAGTGTCGTTGGTGGTATAAACATTCTGACGGTTCTTACACTAAAAACGGGTGAAACATCAACAAGAGCAGTACCTATTGAAGATGTTAATACTATGTAAAAGGTTTTTAGTAACCAAAACTTTAGTAAAGTTGTTCGTTTCCCAGATAAAACAAAAGCTGAGATTATTGCAAATATGCAAGAACTATTTAAATCTTCTATCAAGAACGATGTGAACCACCTTTACTTGTCATGGAGGAAAAAACTGTACGAAATCTATTAGTAGCGATAAAACGGTATTTACAGGTTGGGATTCACTTCAAAATAGAATGATTTCGCCTATGGCAGACACCAATACTAACGGAAAAATCACTTTAGAGGAACTGTATCAATACTCTTATCCTCTAGTACTTGAAGATGCATCAAAAATTCACGAAGAGCAACATGTATCAGTTTATCCAGAAAACAGCCAATTTGTTTTATTTCAAAAATAAGGAGTTAAGAAAATGAAAGTATCAAAAAAAATCACACTATTTGGTTTGTCTCTAGCAGGTTTAGCTTTACTAGCTTTCCCTCATTCAGGTCAAGCCTTTGAGCTTAAAGAAGTTTGGCGTGTTAAAGGAGGAGTTGTGTATCAAGATGACAAAATTCTTCGATTTAACAATGGTCATAGCATAGATATCAAAGTCTTGGATTTACCAAAAACTGAGAAAATTGAGTGGAGGGTCAGTCTCAATGGTCAAGATCAAACTGTCAATTTCCTAAGTCAAGAAGTGGATAGATCCAATATCGGAGAAGAAGGACATTACCTGAATTTCTATGTTCCTTATGGCTATAGAGGAGATATCAAGGTCGAGGCCAAGAGCGGAAATGAAGTAAAAACCTGGTCCACTAAAGTGGTAGATGATGTATATAATGGTGGAAAGAGTGGCTACTATCGTATTAAAGAATCAAATGATCAATACACCTACCTTGATACTAAATGGGACTATCAAACTAAGACCTACACTGCTACCTTACCAGAGACTATCAATGGTCAAAAAGTCTTTGCTTGGGCAGAGGAGTATGATAATATTAAACTTGTAAAACCAGGGACTATCAGTCATTTCTACAAAGGGGGGGGAGTCTTCAGAGAACTTTATCCGATTGTAAAAGCAGAAAGCTGGCTAAATCTAAAAAATAGTGACGGTGAAACCTGGTACTATCAAAAACAAGGACAATTAGTTCAAAATGCTTGGGTTAAGGACAAGGGAACTTGGTACTTTATGAATGATAAAGGAATCATGTTCAATCAAACTTGGCTCTATCAAGGTGGCAACTGGTATGCCTTTAAATCATCAGGAGCTATGATTGCTAGTGATTGGCTATATGATAATCACTCTTGGTATTACCTAAAAGACTCAGGTTCTATGGCGACAGGTTGGATCAAAGATAGTGGA
>NZ_AEDV01000077.1 GCF_000148545.1 Streptococcus mitis SK597
CAACCTGCGGCTAGTTTCCTAGTTTGCTCTTTGATTTTCATTGAGTATAAGAAAAAATCAGTCCCCTAAAGGAGTAGATTATGAAGTTATTGTCTATCGCCATCCCTAGCTATAATGCTGCTGCCTATCTTCATTACTGTGTGGAGTCGCTAGTGATTGGTGGTGAGCAAGTTGAGATTTTGATTATCAATGATGGGTCTCAGGACCAGACTCAGGAAATAGCTGAGCGTTTAGCTAACAAGTATCCTAGCATTGTTAGAGCCATCTATCAGGAAAATAAAGGCCATGGTGGTGCGGTCAATCGCGGCTTAGCGGAGGCTTCTGGGCGCTATTTTAAAGTGGTTGATAGTGATGACTGGGTGGATCCTCGTGCTTACCTGAAAATTCTTGAAACCTTGCAGGAACTCGAGAGTGAGGGGCAGGAAGTTGATGCCTTTGTGACCAATTTTGTCTATGAAAAGGAAGGTCAGTCTCGTAAGAAGAGTATGAGTTATGAGTCAGTCTTGCCTGTTTGGCAGATTTTTGGCTGGGATCAGGTCGGAAATTTCTCCAAAGGCCAGTATATCATGATGCACTCGCTGATTTATCGGACAGATTTGTTGCGTGCTAGCCAGTTCCAACTGCCTGAGCATACCTTTTATGTCGATAATCTCTTTGTTTTTACCCCCCTTCAGCAGGTCAAGACCATGTACTATCTGCCTGTCGATTTCTATCGTTATTTGATTGGGCGTGAGGACCAGTCTGTCAATGAGCAAGTGATGATTAAGCGCATTGACCAGCAACTCAAGGTCAATCGACTCTTGGTAGACCAGCTTGATTTGTCCCAAGTGAGTCATCCAAAAATGAGAGAATATCTGTTGAATCACATTGAAATCACGACGGTGATTTCCAGTGCCCTGCTCAACCGAGCAGGCACAGCAGAGCATCTTGCCAAAAAACGAGAGCTGTGGACCTATATTCAGCAGGAAAATCCAGAGGTTTTTCAGGCTATCCGCAAGACCATGTTGAGCCGTTTGACCAAACATTCGGTCTTGCCAGCTCGCAAACTTTCCAATGTTGTCTATCAAATCACCAAGTCTGTTTATGGATTTAATTAATATAAGTATTTTATAAGAGGGATTTAAGAAAAATTTTAACTTTTTCTTAATCCTTTTTAATTTTAGGAGATTATACTAGAGTCATCAAATAAAGAAAAACTCTAAGGAGAATCCTATGAAATTCAATCCAAATCAAAGATATACTCGTTGGTCTATTCGCCGTCTTAGTGTCGGTGTTGCCTCAGTTGTTGTAGCCAGTGGCTTTTTTGTCCTAGTTGGTCAACCAAGTTCGGTGCGTGCCGATGTAGTCAATCCGACCCCTGCCCAAGTCGTGCCAGACGCTGCTTCGGTGAGTGAAAAGAGCGACATACCAGCAGAACTTCTCAAAGAAGCAGTCGATACAGCTCTTCCTTCAGAACAGGTAGGCTCAACACCTAAAGCAAGTTTGGATGCTACAAGCTCTCCAGAAAAAGTGAATGTAGCTGATAAAGACCAAGTGGTAGCGCCAAAAGAAGAAGTGCAAGCAAAACCAGAATCTAAGAAAGAAACAGAAGATACGGTTAAACCTGCAACAAATCCTGCGACTACAGTTTCTGGACAAGACCGTGAAGCAAATGAAGCTCAACCAGCAACCACCCCAGCCGAAGTTCAAAAAGGTGTGGCCGACAACACTAAAGACACAGTAGATGTTCCAGCCACTTACTTGGATAAGGCTAACTTCCCAGGTCCATTCACAGCCGGTGTCAACCAAGTCATTCCATACGAGTTCTTCGCTGGTGACGGTATGTTAACTCGCCTTATCTTGAAAGCATCCGACAAGGCTCCATGGTCAGACAACGGCTCAGCTAAAAATCCAGCTCTTCCACCAGTAGAAAACTTGGGCAAAGGTCTTTACTTCTATGAAGTGGACTTGGCAGGCACCCAAGGCAAATCTGATAAAGAGCTACTTGACCTCTTGAAACAAAATGGCACTCAAAGTTATAAAGCTACTATCAAAGTGTACGGTGCGAAAGACGGCAAGGCCGATTTGAGCAATCTCGTAGCGACTAAGGATTTGACAGTAAACTTGAATGGACATCAGTCTCTTACTCCGATGCAATCAGGCTTCGTCCCATCTTCTAATGGTTCAGCTATGCCGTCTTCAATGATGAATAGTCATCAAGATGCGTCTAAGATGAACGCTCAAATGCCAAGTGCCAATCAAGATGAGATGAAATCTCAAATGCCAGCTGCTAGCCAGGATAAGATGATGCCTAACAAAGAGCAGGATAAAACTATGAATGCTAGCCAGCCTATGGCAACACCAAGCATGAAACAAGATCAAGCTCCAGCAGCCTCAAGCAAAATGTCTGATGAAGGCAAGATGGCAGCTAATAACAAGGCGTCAAGTCCAATGATGGCTGATCAAATGAAAGAGCCAAAAGACATGCTTCCATATACTGGTGAAGCTCAAACATCAATGGCTACTATTGGATTCTTTGGACTCGCCTTGGCTGGACTATTAGGTGGCCTCGGTTTGAAAAACAAAAAAGAAGAAAACTAATCAGCTAAGGAAATAAATGAGGGATAGTGGGCTGACTAAGGCTAGTTTACCAACTCAATCAGCAATCAGGCCTTTCTTTCAGTAGCAGATTAAAATCATCGTAAAACAATAAAAATAGTGTTATACTATTGTGGTATAGCACTGTTTTTTTCAAAGGAGAGACAGATGGGAAAGACAATTTTACTCGTTGACGACGAGGTAGAAATCACAGATATTCATCAACGCTATCTGGTTCAGGCAGGATATCAGGTTTTGGTGGCCCATGATGGGGTAGAGGCCTTAGAAATCTTCCAGCGAAAACCAATTGATTTGATTATTACAGATATCATGATGCCTCGGATGGATGGTTATGATTTGATTAGTGAGGTTCAGTATCAATCTCCAGATCAGCCTTTTCTCTTTATCACGGCTAAGACCAGCGAGCAGGACAAGATTTATGGCCTGAGCCTAGGGGCAGATGACTTTATTGCCAAGCCATTTAGCCCTCGTGAGCTGGTTTTGCGTGTCCACAATATCTTGCGGCGCCTTCATCGTGGAGGTGAGACAGAGGTCGTCAGTCTCGGGGATTTACGGATGAATCACGGTAGTCATGAGGTCCAAGTCGGAGATGTGGCGCTTGATTTGACAGTCAAATCCTTCGAACTTCTATGGCTTCTAGCCAGCAATCCAGAGCGAGTATTCTCTAAGACAGACCTCTATGAAAAGGTCTGGCAGGAAGACTATGTGGATGACACTAATACCTTGAATGTTCATATTCATGCTCTTCGACAGGAGTTGGCTAAACATGCTAGCGCAGAAACGCCTACTATAAAAACTGTCTGGGGCTTGGGCTACAAAATTGAGAAAGCACGAGGTAGTTAATGAAATTAAAAAGTTATATTTTAGTGGGGTATATCATTTCAACACTCCTAACGATTATCGTGGTTTTTTGGGCTGTTCAAAAAATGCTGATTGCGAAAAGCGAGATATACTTTTTGCTTGGAATGACCATCGTTGCCAGCCTTGTCGGTGCTGGGATTAGTCTCTTTCTCCTGTCGCCTGTCTTTACTTCATTGGGCAAACTCAAGGAACATGCCAAGCGAGTAGCGGACAAGGATTTTTCTTCAAATCTGGAGGTTCAAGGACCTGTAGAATTTCAGCAATTAGGCCAAGCTTTCAATGAAATGTCCCATGATTTGCAGGCGACCTTTGATTCCTTGGAAGAAAGTGAACGAGAAAAGGGCTTGATGATTGCTCAGCTATCGCATGATATCAAGACTCCCATTACTTCGATTCAAGCGACAGTAGAAGGGATTTTGGATGGGGTTATTAAGGAAGGAGAACAGGAGCATTATCTAGCAACCATTGGGCGTCAGACGGAAAGGCTCAATAAACTGGTTGAAGAGTTGAATTTTTTGACTCTAAACACAGCTAGAAATCAGGCAGAGACAACTAGTAAAGACAGCATTTTTCTGGATCAGCTCTTGATTGAGTGCATGAGTGAGTTTCAGTTCTTGATTGAGCAGGAGGAGCGAGATGTCCACTTGCAGGTAATTCCAGAGTCTGCTCGGATTGAGGGAGATTATGCTAAACTTTCTCGTATCTTGGTGAATCTGGTCAATAATGCTTTTAAATACTCAGCTCCTGGAACTAAGTTGGAAGTGCTAGCTAAGCTGGAAAATAACCAGCTTTCAATCAGTGTGACCGATGAGGGGCAGGGAATTGCCCCAGAGGACTTGGAGAATATTTTCAAACGCCTTTATCGTGTAGAAACTTCGCGTAATATGAAGACAGGTGGTCATGGTCTTGGTCTTGCGATTGCGCGTGAATTGGCCCATCAATTGGGTGGAGAAATCACAGTTACCAGCCAGTACGGCCTCGGAAGCACCTTTACCCTCGTTCTCAACCTCTCTGGTAATGAAAATAAAGCTTAAAACCCCTTTACAAAACCATCTATTCATGGTAAAATGGATTTTGTGTGAAATATCAGCAGGAAAGCATGAAGCTCGTCAACAGGTGTCTTATGATAAGTAACCTTGGCTGTTTAGGCGAAGGGCATCTGCACGAATCAGGGCTTTCTAAGTGACTATTTCCACCGAAATATTATTTATATCAGGAGGACATTCACATGTCACGTTATACAGGACCATCTTGGAAACAAGCTCGTCGCCTTGGCCTTTCACTTACAGGTACAGGTAAAGAATTGGCACGTCGTAACTACGTACCAGGACAACACGGACCAAACAACCGTTCTAAATTGTCAGAATACGGTTTGCAATTAGCTGAAAAACAAAAACTTCGTTTCACTTACGGTGTAGGTGAAAAACAATTCCGTAACTTGTTCGTACAAGCTACAAAAATCAAAGGCGGAATCCTAGGTTTCAACTTCATGCTTCTTTTGGAACGTCGTTTGGATAACGTTGTTTACCGTCTTGGTCTTGCGACTACTCGTCGTCAAGCTCGTCAATTCGTAAACCACGGTCACATCCTTGTTGACGGAAAACGCGTTGATATCCCATCATACCGTGTAACTCCAGGTCAAGTGATCTCAGTTCGTGAGAAATCATTGAAAGTTCCAGCAATCCTTGAAGCAGTAGAAGCTACTCTTGGACGTCCAGCATTCGTATCATTCGACGCTGAAAAATTGGAAGGTTCATTGACTCGCTTGCCAGAGCGCGACGAAATCAACCCAGAAATCAACGAAGCACTTGTCGTTGAATTCTACAACAAAATGCTTTAATTTTAAGAAATATCTTACAGAAAGCCTACAACAGTGGGCTTTTTTCTTTGTCTTAAAATGTTGATTTCTGGGTTTGTTTAGAGATTTGTTAGTAGGGTTATTTGTGTATCTAAGTCTATCTATTCCAAGAATGACGCGATGTTGATGATATAAATCTGGTACGATATAATATTTTGGCCCCTCACTTTAAGGAAGGGAGGTGTTATGTATGCTAGAGTTACTTTCCCTTTTTCTAGCTCCGTTACTTGTTAACGTACTATCTGAGCTTTTCAAGCTATGGATAAAGAGACGTAAAGTAGCATTTAACCCTTTTAGAGGGTAGCAAAAAACCCCATCGGTGGCACGG
>NZ_AEDV01000076.1 GCF_000148545.1 Streptococcus mitis SK597
CCAATCCTAGGCTTTCTTTTTACAAATTATTTTCCAAGGTAGTATTCAGAAACTACGTTCAATTTTTCGTCGAATTCGAATACCAATGGTGGGAAGTTAGGGATTTCCACGTCCATGATCTCGTCATCTGACAAACCTTTGATGTGTTTTACAAGGGCACGGATTGAGTTACCGTGAGCTCCTACGAATACGTTTTTACCATCTTTAAGAGCTGGAGCGATTTTATCTTCCCAGAATGGAAGAGCACGTTCCAAAGTCACTTTCAAGTTTTCAGCATCTGGGATAACTGAGTCGTCAAGTGAAGCATAACGACGGTCTGTGTGAGCTGAGTGCTCATCATCACGATCCATGTTTGGAGGCAATACATCGTATGAACGACGCCAGATGTGAACTTGCTCATCACCAAATTGTTCAGCAGCTTCAGCTTTGTTTTTACCAGTCAAACCACCGTAGTGACGTTCGTTCAAGCGCCATGATTTTTCAACTGGAACCCACAATTGGTCAGAAGCTTCAAGAGCCAAGTTAGTTGTTTTGATCGCACGTTTCAATACTGAAGTGTAAGCTTGGTCAAATTCAATACCAGCTTCTTTGATCAATTTACCAGCGTCAATCGCTTGTTGTGTACCTTTTTCAGACAAATCAACATCAGCCCAACCAGTGAAAAGGTTAGCTTTGTTCCATTCAGACTCACCGTGGCGAGCAAAAACCAATTTTACCATTAGATGGATTCTCCTTTAAATTTTCCGAGGTTTTCCCTCGTTTATCTATTCTATTTTACACAATTTTTCACAAAAAAGCTAGTCAAAACCAAAAAGGAAAGGACTGTTTGACAATCCTTTTCCTTATTTTTTATCCTTCAACTTTGAATTTTTTGAGACTTCCTAAAAATAGTGAACCACCGATAATTGCTAGGATTCCTCCTACCCAACCAAGGGCTGGAATCAAGCCAACTGCTCCACCTACGATTAATAGGACAGAAGGAGCCGAACCAACACGACTTTCTTCCTTATAGTATACAATCGCAACAATTCCTAAAACTAAAATAGCAATTTTTAAAACGGTTGGAAGTAAAACTCCTGCAACTCCTGCAACTGTTGTAGATGCAGTTAATTCAGGACTCTGTGTAGCTGTTGCTGTAGCAGCTGTACTCACAACTGCTGCTAGTAAAAGAAGTGGGGCAATAAGCAAGTAGATTCCACCTACTAAACCAACAATACCACTATAAGGTGCTAAAGCTTTTGACTTCATAATAAATCTCCTTTAATGTTTTATACTAAATATCATACCATAACTAGTTAAAATACTCAATTCATGAATATTCTCCAGACTACTCGAAACTATTTCTCTTCAAATCCTTCTGCGACTGCGTCCGCGAAGTTTTCTTCTACGATGCTTGCACAGTGGTCACAGATGACTGCGTGGTAGCTGCGTTCTGCTGTTGTTGGGTCGATACGACGGCAACGGTCACATACTTGGCCTGCAGCGCGTTCAACTGTAAAGGCTACATCTTCGAAGCTAACAGCAGCTTCTGGAGCTGGTCCTTCTGCAATGGTCAAGTCTGACACGATCAAGAGTTGAGCCACATTGCTGTTTACTGCTTCAAGTAGAGTTTTCACAACTTCGTTTGGATAAACTATCAAGTGTGCTTCAAGTGATTTACCGATAACTTTTGCATTACGCGCTTCTTCCAAGGCTTTTTGAGCTTGTCCACGGAAGTCCATGAAGGCAGCCCATGTATCCAAGATTTCCTCTTGATTAGCAAAAGTTTGAGCTTCTGGTAATTCTGACAATTGAACAAAATCTTCAGCTTCAAACTCAAGATATGACCAGATTTCTTCCGCAGTGTGAGGAAGGATTGGTGTCAAGAGTTTGGTGATTTTCACAAGAATGTCATAGAAAACAGTCTGCATTTGACGGCGTTCCAGTGATTTGGCACCTTCGATGTAAACAACGTCCTTAGCAAAATCAAGGTAGAAGGCTGACAAGTCAACGTTGATAAAGTTCACCAATGCCTTATAGATTGTCAAGAATTCAAAGTTGGCATAAGCATCACGAATGGTCTTAACAAGCTGGTTAAAGCGAATAGTCATGTACTTATCAACTGAACGAAGCTCATCGTAAGCTACTGCATCTTGAGCTGGGTTAAAGTCAGATGTATTGGCAATCAAGAAACGAAGGGTGTTACGAATCTTACGGTAAGTTTCAGAGACTTGGCTCAAGATATCCATAGAAATACGCACGTCGTTGCTTGAGTCAACACTTGTTACCCAGAGACGCAAGATTTCAGCACCAAATTGTTTTTCAACATCGCTTGGAGCAATGGTATTTCCAAGAGATTTAGACATCTTCTCACCTTTACCATCAAGGGCAAAACCTTGTGACAAGATTTGCTTGTAAGGTGCTACGCCATGGTTGGCAACAGATGTGATGAGTGATGAGTTGAACCAACCACGGTATTGGTCAGAACCTTCTAGGTAAAGGTCTGCTGGGTAAGTCAACTCAGGACGGTTTACTACAACCCCATTCCATGATGAACCTGAGTCAAACCAAACGTCCATGATATCTGTTTCTTTCTTGAACTCACCATTTGGTGAACCTGGATGAGTAAATCCTTCTGGCAAGAGGTCTTTGGCATCACGTTCCCACCAAATGCTTGAACCATGTACTTCAAAGAGTTGAGCCACGTGTTCAATCGTTTCAGCAGTCATGATAGCTGTACCGTCTTCTGCATAGAAGATTGGAAGTGGAACACCCCAAGCACGTTGACGAGAGATAACCCAGTCGCCACGGTCACGGATCATATTGTAAAGACGTACTTTCCCCCATTCTGTATGGAATTTAACTTTATCAATAGCATCCAGGATTTCTTGACGGAATTTTGAAACAGAGGCAAACCATTGTGGTACTGCACGCCAGATGATTGGTTTCTTAGTACGCCAATCAAATGGATATGAGTGAGAGATTTCTTCTTGGGCAAGAAGGAGGTTGCCGAGTTTTTCGATAACAGTTGGGACAACCTTGTCATAGAATTGACCTTCAAACTCAGGACCAGCATTCTTCATCATGATACCACGTTCGTCAACAGTCACTGCGACTTCAAGACCATTAGCAATACCAACATTGTAGTCGTCCTCACCAAAACCAGGGGCTGTATGGACAATACCAGTACCAGAGTCAGTTGTAACGTGGTCACCAAGAATAACCAATTCATCTACAGCTGTATCCCATGGATGTTCTGTTACGATGTGGTTGAGTTCTTGACCACGATAAGTTGCCAAAACTTGAACATCAACCCAGCCAAATTTCTCAGACAAGCTGGTCAATAATTCTGCAGCAACCACAAACTTACGAGTTTCACCAGCAGGTTGAACCAAAACGTAATCAATATCTGCACCAACAGTCAAACCACGAGAAGCTGTGATGGTAAATGGAGTTGTTGTCCAAACTACGATATAAGTATCTGTATCTAGAACACCTTTGCCATCTTTTACCTTGTTGGCATAGTAAAGGGAAGTTGAGACCAAATCATGGTATTCAATCTCCGCTTCAGCAAGGGCTGACTCAGATGACCAAGACCAGTAAACTGGTTTTGCACCACGGTAGATATAACCTTTATTAGCCATCTCACCAAATACACGGATTTGAGCTGCTTCATAGTCAGGAGTCAAAGTCACATATGGATTTTCCCAGTCACCAGAAACACCCAAACGTTTAAAGTCTTCACGTTGTTTATCTACTTGAGAAAGAGCGTATTCACGGCAAAGTTTCAAGTACTCAACCAAGTCCATTTCTTTACGTTTGACACCTTGTTTTGCCAAAACTTGCTCGATTGGCAGACCATGAGTATCCCAACCTGGGATAAATGGTGCGTAAAAACCTGACATAGATTTTGAGCGAACAATGATATCTTTTGAAATCTTGTTCATAGCGTGTCCAACGTGGATATTTCCGTTCGCGTATGGAGGGCCATCATGCAAGGTGAAATGAGGTTTTCCTTGGTTCAATTCTTGACGACGTTGATAAAGTTTTGCATCTTCCCATTCCTTTTGCCAAACTGGCTCTTTGGTAGGAAGGCCTGCACGCATTGGGAAAGCTGTTTTCCCAAGGTTAAGGGTATCTTTGAGTTTCATGGTATCTCCTTTATAAATAATAACAAATTAAAAACCACGACTGCCAAAAAGGACGAAAATCGTGGTACCACCTTTATTCGGAAAAAGATCTAGTCTTTCTCCCTCTTATCCCGTAACGTGGGGAACGTCAAATCTTACTCCATTCAGACTTGAGTTTTTGAGAGGATAATCTTATCGTTAGGGAATGCAGGACTCACACCATCTCCTGCTCGCTGGAAATATAAGGATAAGATATTGTTCTCAGAATATTTCTTATAAAATTGTAACGGATTCTTGCGGTGCTTCAAATCCTGGTGCTGAATCAAACGTTTCTGTAGCTGGTGTTGGAGCCGAAGGATGTACTGGAGCTACTTCTGGTTCTTCGTACATTGGACCAACTGGATGAGCAGGCTCTTCTTCCATTTGAGGACTCACTACAGGAGTTGGATTTTCCACTCCCTGTTTAGCCTGAGCTTCAAATTCAGCCAATTCTTTATTGGCTGCCTCAATACGAGCCTGTAACTCTGCCATTTCTGCTTGAGAGAACTGACGTGTCATATCAATTGGTTCTTCTTCAATTGGAGCTGGAATCGGTTCTCCAAGCACTTCGCTAACCACTTCTTTAAAGGCTTCATCACTGGTTTGAAGATAAGTAGCTGTTGGACGGAGAATATCTTCCCAATCTGAAGATTCAACAATAGCTAACTGGCTCTCAATTGTAGATTTAAGACGTTGGTGGAAGACACGACTCTTGTTCTTCAATTCTTCGGTTTCAACAGCAACTTTCTTAGCATTATCAGTTGCTTGACGAAGAATCTCGTTTGCCTTATATTTAGCTTCTTCCAACAAGCGTTGCGCATCCTGCTCTGCTTGATGAATGATATTGTTTGAACGTTCATGCGCCGCCTGTTTCACTCGCTCAGCTGTATCTTGGGCAATCAATACAGACTGGCTCAATGAATCTTTCATTTCGTCAAAGTAAGACAAACGCTCTTCTAAACTCTTAATACGCAAATCTTTATCATGATTCGCACGAACAAGATCTTCGTAATCACGAACCACAATATCTAAAAATTCATCGACTTCTTCTGGATCAAAACCTCTGAATCGAGTTCCAAAGGTTTTGTCCTTTATTTCTAATGATGTAATTGGCATTCTATTCCTCACTTACTTAATAATAACTGGACGGTTATTTTTTTCTTCTCTTTTTTTGTTTGTCCCTTATCTTGAAGCAATCTCAAGCGCCCAAATTTTCTTACACTAATCAAGTCTCCAACTTGAACAATATAATCTGATTTGTCTACCACATGATAATTTACTTGGACAAGTTTCTTTTCAATCAACTGGTTTGCTTGATTCCTAGATAGTTTCAAAACATTTGATAAAAGAACATCTAATCTAAAGCTAGACACACATAAATCCAGCTCTCGATACTGTTCTAGCTTATCTATTTTATCGGTGAAAGGACGTTCCTCCAGCGAAACGGGTATACGGCCAATTTTCTTTAATCCATCTTGAAAGAGAAGAAGAAACTGCTGATTAATCATAATCTGCGCCCGTTCTTCATCTACTAGGATATCTCCAAAAAGTTTCCGTTCAATCCCTAATTGATTGATGACTGTCCCTAAAATCTTAGCATGCGTTAAGTGTTCAAATTTATTGGAATACACAATTTCTTGGAGAGATATTTCAAAATCTGAAAACTCTGGCTGGAAATAATCTGGGTATAATAAAACTCGAACATACTCACTCAAGACGAATTCCCCACTACTGCTACAAGCAAGACCATAGGTTTTGGCCAAAATCTTTAATAGCTTCTCCTGATGAGGATTGATAAAAGGAGTTAAAAAAGGAGCATAGCTATCTTCTACCTTCTTTATCCATTCCATTCCCTTGTCAAGAAATGGACGATCTTCTATGGAGAAATGCTGGTAAATCCCTTTATTCATCCTATCATCGCCAGAAAACGGACTAGGTTTTCTCCTAAAAATCGAATCAAAACAATCGCAACCCAAACAGATAAATCAAGACCCGCTATCTGTAAAGGCAGGCGTTGCAAAGGAGCAAGCACTGGTTTTACCAATGCTACAATCCAACGACCCAAACTTGATTCGTAGGCGCCTGGAAACCAAGACATGACAGCAAAGGCTACCAAAATCAGGGAGTAAATATCCACTGCATTATAAATCATACGAATTAAAAAAATCATTATCGTACTCTATTTCGCTTCATATCAAAACCAAACTCACCATTTTGTTCTTCATCTGGTAAACGGATATCTTCAACATTGACAATAACATTCACTGGTGTTAACAGATACATAGTAGATGCTACCTTTTTCAAATTTCCAGCTAGAACATGGCAAGCTCCATCCAGATAATCTAAACAACGACGAGCTTGCACTTCAGTCATATATTGAAAATCAATCAAAATACTTTCGTTTCCTGCTAATAAATCAACAATCTCTATCGCATCTTCATATTTTCTAGGATAACGAACATCAATTGTTACTTTTTCAGTAGAATGCTGATTTTGCTTTGCTAACTCTTGTTGACGTGCATGCAGTCTGGTGATATTGCTCTCTTTTGCACCTGCCGACTGTGGAGTTTGAGTGATTGGGAGAGCCGGTTCCTGTGTAGAATTTACTGGAGTTAGAATAGGCTCATCTCGTTTTTCATTAGGGAGACTTAAATCCTCATCCTCCGTAAAATAATCTATAAATCTATCGAATCTATCTTTTAAAGACATGGTTCTCTCCTACTTAAAAAATGCTGTACCTATACGAACAAAGGTGGAACCGAATTGAATCGCTTCTTTATAATCACGACTCATTCCCATACTTAACTCGGTCATAGGCATATTTGGAATTTGTTTTTCTTGAATTTCTCTTTGCAAATCTTGGGTCGCCTTGAAAATTTCTTTCAACTGCTCACTGCTAGCCTCAAAAGGTGCCATCGTCATTAAACCAACATATTCAATCTTATCTAGTCTGGCTAACTCTGGCAAGATTTCCAGCAGTTCCTCTCTCGAAAATCCGTGTTTACTTTCTTCTTTAGAAATATTTACCTGAATGAAACACTTGATGACTCGGTCACTTCTTTTTTGAATTTCCTCTGCTAGCTTGACTGAATCCAAGGCATGGAAATAATCAACGTATTGAATGACATCTTTCACCTTACGTCTTTGCAAGGTACCAATCAAATGCCAAGTCACATCTCGATTTTTTAAAGCTTCATATTTTTCCAGAAACTTATTGACACGATTTTCACCGATATGATGAACACCTAGCGGAAGCAAGGCTTCCGCTGTCGGTACATCTACATACTTGGTAACTGCAATGACAGAAACTGAACCACTCTCTCGATGAGCACTCAGACTAGCCTCTGCAACTTCTCGAAAAACAAGTTCTGTATTTTCTTTTACATTCATTTACTTAACGATTTTTGAAAAATGGAGGTGTATCCAACTCATCTTCATCTTGTGAATTTGGAATTTCAAAACGTTCTACCGGTGACACTACTGAATCAGTCGGACGAACAATTGTCTCACGACGTAAATCCCAATCACCAAAAGCAGAGCCTTGAGCTGGTTCCGAGCGACGTTGATTTTGTTTTGGCAATTCAGCTGTTTCTGCCATATCAAAATGACGATCAAAGCCATGTGAATGAGCTGATTTCACTGTCTCACGGTAGTTGGTAGTAGGTCTAGCTTGTGGAGCCACAACCTTCTCTACGCGGTCTTGACGAACACCTGTTGCAACAACTGTTACACGAATTTCATCACGCATACTTTCATCAATAGATGTTCCGAGCCAGATGTTCACTCCTTGACCTGCTGCCTGGTTCACAATTTGTGAAGCCTCTTCTGCTTCAATCAAGGTTAAATCAAGACCACCAGTAACGTTGACGATGACATCCTCGGCACCGTCAATAGTTGTTTCAAGAAGTGGTGAGTAGATTGCCTTACGAGCTGCTTCTACCACACGTTCTTCTCCACTACCGATACCAATACCCATTAGAGCGTTCCCTTTATTTGCCATAACTGTTTTCACATCGGCAAAGTCAAGATTAATCAAACCAGGATTTGTAATCAAGTCAGTAATTCCTTGAACACCTTGGCGAAGTACGTTATCTGCCTCGCTAAGAGCCTCCAAGAGCGGTGTTTTCTTATCAACAATTTCAAGCAAGTTGTTGTTTGAAATAATCAATAGAGTATCTACATGCTCACGAAGTTGATTGATTCCTTCTACAGCAAATTGTCCACGCTTGCTTCCTTCAAAACCAAACGGACGTGTTACAACACCAACTGTAAGAGCACCCAAATCTTTTGCAATACGAGCAATAACAGGGGCAGCTCCAGTTCCAGAGCCTCCTCCCATACCAGCAGTGATGAAGACCATATCCGCGCCACTGATAGCTTCCGTCAGTGTTTCTTCGCTTTCTTCAGCAGCTTTACGACCAACCTCAGGTTGACCTCCTGCACCCAAACCGCGAGTCAATTTAGGTCCCAACTGAATAACAGTCTCAGCTTTTGTACTACTCAATGCTTGTACATCTGTGTTTGCTGCGATAAATTCTACGCCTGTAACACCTTCGTCGACCATACGGTTGATGGCATTGCCACCGCCTCCACCGACACCAATTACCTTAATCACTGCACCTTGAGCAGCAGCTGTATCAAATGAAAATGTCATAATTTATTTTTCCCCTTTATTCGTCAAACATGCTTCCGATCAAGCCACGGAAACGATCTGCTAATTTCGGTTTATTTTGTGAAGCTTGTTGGAAATCTGCCATTGGTTCTGTAGGCGCCACCGGCTCTACTTCTGGAGCAGGAGCTGGTTGAACAGGCGTTGATTGTACAAACTGAGCTGTTTTCTGAATCATTCCCCCAAAACTAAGCGGTTGTTGAAATAATCCTTCATCACCCTTGACTGCTCTTTGAGCCAAAAGATTGACTTCTGTCAATTGTCCAGCAAATTCTGATAAACTAATCACATGCGCAAAGGCCGGATTGCGAATACCAACTTGGTTTGGAACATAGAGTTTGACACGAACGCCAAAGACTTCTTGAGCCAATTCTACCATACCCGGTAAAATAGCATTTCCACCGATCAAAACAATTCCACCAGGAAGATCCAATAAATGTCTTCTGTCTAAGTCTTGTTTGATTTGTTCAAAAATATGCTTAATTCGTGCAGAAATAATCTCTGACAAGTAATTTTCTGTTACTTCAACAGGTTCTACTTCCCCAATAACTTCTACTTGGAATGTTTCTTTACTTGCAAGAGGAGGGTAAGCCTCTCCATAGTTTAATTTCAATCCTTCAGCCAACTTCTGAGAAGTTTTCAAGACTTTAGAGATATCCTTAGTTACATAATCTCCGCCTTCTTGGAGAATATTGGTAAACTGGAGTTCTTGGTTACGGATTGTAGCAACAGTCGTCTGGCCTGCCCCCATATCAATCACTGTCGCACCAAATTCACGTTCACCTTCGTTCAAAACTGATTGAACCATTGCTAGTGGTGAAATAATAATATTTTCAACCTGAACACCTGCACGCTCAACCGTCTTACGCAAATTGTGCAAGATAGTACGAGGGCCTGTATAAAGCAAGCCACGCATTTCAAGGCGAACCCCCATCATGCCACGTGGGTCACGAATCCCTTGGAAACCATCCACAATAAATTCTTCAGGAATAAAGGTAATGACTTCACGGTCAGGTGTCATACTCTTTGTCAAAGCTGATTTGACAACATTTTCGACATCTTGATCCGTAATTTCCTTGGTATCAGATGTTACTGGAATCATCCCTTGAGTTGGTTCTACCTGTAAGAGATTAGCTGGTAAACCAACATTCACTGATTTAATTGAGATGCCTGCTTTTTCTTCTGCTTGGGAAATAGCTGATTTGATGGCAGTTGCTGCTGCATCAATATCAACTATAATTCCATCCTTTACACCTTTACTTTTGGCATTACTCACGCCAATTACATTTAATTCACCATTTCTCTGCTCGGCTACAAGCACCTTGACAGAGCTTGTTCCAATATCTAGACCTGTAAAAAAGCCTTCTCTAGCCATTACATCGCATCCTCTCTATCTTCCAAGTTTCTAACTTCGTAATATTCAATAGCTAAACGTAGGCATAGCTATTCACAGAATATTATAACACAAAAAATCTCATCGTGCTCAGTTTTTTCCTTAAATTTACTAGCCAATTTTTTTGTTTTTTCTGTTCAGAAATTCATTCACTGTAAACTTTATCAACAATCTGTCTATTGCCAAAAAAGAAAGCTCATTTCTAAGCTTTCTTTGCAATCATTTTTTCTGTTTCTTGTTCTAAAAATAGTTCCAAGATTTTCTTTGTCAACGTAATCGCCGCTGACAAGGCCAGAGAAACGATTAAATAATTAGCTACTAAGCCGTGGTCTCCAACCAATGGCGGTTTTGTCAAAAATCCATAATCACCACCTGTTACCAAATTGACCACAAAAATCAAGGCATTTAATGCAAAGGTCATGAGAAAAATTCCCTTCACATCCAGCAATCGCGCATTATAGTGTCTCAATAGATAAACTAGAGAGTTCCCCAAAAGTGCTAAATGCCCAAAGATAAAGGACAAAATGGCAATATGGGGGAAAGGATAGGCATCTGGCACTGGATAAACAAAGGCTGCTAATGTCCCAAATGTTCCCAACAATGCAAAATACTGCCTATATTTAGACTGACCAGGAAGCAAGAGTACCACAAACATAGCCATACGGCAATGGTAGAAAGGTAAACTTTCTGACAGTGGCATATGATTGATCCCATACCAACCATAAAGTAGGATTAACTGAACTGCCTGTAAAATCTGGAAAAATCGTTGGTAAACCTTCTTCTCACGATAACGATAGGCTGTATAAAAGGTCAAACCCAAGAGTGTAAATATACTAATATACCAAAAAAGATCAAACTTGGGTGGCTCTGTTGCTTGGGTCGTAAAGAAAATATCCCATAAATTCATCTAGTCTTCCTCATGATTCAAAATTTTCCTGCATTTTATTATACCATGCTACTTAAGAAAAATGAATTTAGAAATACGATAATCATCTTCTTAGTCAAGATATTGCTCCCTCTGACCTTGATAAACCTGCCAAAGAAGCTCTATTTGCTCCTTGGTAATGCGTTTTTCAGATAAGTTCGGCAGTTGGTCAATGGCAAAAAATTGAAGGTCAGCAATTTCTTGATTTTCTTGGAATTGTCCATCAAGAAGCTTACATCCAAAAACAAACTTTGTATACTGTTTGCTCTGTAGTTGGAAACGATTGGTATCAAAAACAGCTAGCAGTCTTTCAACTTTGGCTTTAAAACCGGTTTCTTCTTCAATTTCCTTGAGAATATTTTCTGTTGGAGAATAGCCAACCTCGCCAAAGCCACCTGGCAAAGCCCAACTATCCTCTCCTTGTCCCCTAACCAGACAAATCTTTTCGTCCTCAACAATCCAAGCACGGACGTCCATTAACGGAGTCGCATAAGCAGAAGTTGGCTTCAAGACTTCTGCCACTTCTTCGGCATCAAGGTCTGATGCTTGATTCAACATTTCAGATAAAAGGCCTCGCAAGTCTTCGTAGCGCTCACGGTCAAACGGATCTTTTGTAAAGGTTAATCCAGTATCTGTAATGGCAATCATTCTTTGCAAATACTTGACAAAATCACTTGTCTTCATTTTCTAAACTTTCTACCAACTTGGCTAGATTCATAGAGTTAGAGCCTTTGAGCAGGATTTGGTCATGAGCCCCAAGGCTTTCTTTGACCTGCTTAACTAGGTCTTCAAATTGGTCTTGGTCTTCTGTTTTCTTGAAGTAATAAACGTGTCCGATTGGGAACATTTGACTGGCAAGTTGGGCCAATTCTGCGATATCTTCTCCATAGAAAATCACGGTATCAATCACATCTGGCGAGAGACTCAAAATCATCTGGTTATGGAGTTGAACAGACTGGTCACCGAGTTCCTTCATATCCGCCAAGACTGCAATTTTCTTGCCACCTTCATTGGCTGGAATAGCAGAGAATGTCTCCAAAATCAACTTCATAGCAGTTGGATTGGCATTGTATACGTCAGACAAAACATCTGCTCCATTGGCTGCTTTCTTCCACTCAGTACGATTACGCGTCAATTCAAGATCTTGGAAGGCCTGACGAATCTGCTCCTCTGAAACTCCTTCTTGTAGGGCAACATAGGAGGCAATCATAGCATTAGTGGCATTGTACTTACCAGTCACTGGCAAATCAAGGGCTTGTTCCAAGAAATTAGCCTTAAAGGTCAGACTGTCCTTACGCTCAACCAAGTCTGTGATTTCCAGCTCTGCTCCTTGCCCAAAACGAACCACCTTTTTATCAGCTGGCAAGTAGGACTCTACAATCGGATCTGCTGGTGCCAAGAGCAAGGAATTCGAAGACATCCCGTCTGCAATTTGCATTTTCCCTTTAGCAATATCAGAACGGTCTTTGAAAAAGGCCAAATGGGCTTCTCCAACCAAGGTCACGATGGCTGTTTTTGGATGAGCCAATTCAGACAAGAGATGAATATCTCCCAAGTGATCCTGCCCCATCTCCAAGACCAACTTTTCTGTCCCTTCAGGCATGTGGAGAACTGTGTAGGGAAGGCCAATCTCGTTATTGTAGTTGCCTTGTGTTTTGTAGGTTTTGTAGATTGTTGATAGCAAGTGCGCCAACATGTCTTTGGTCGTTGTCTTGCCATTTGAACCCGTAACCGCAAAGACATCAACCGCTGTTTTTTCAAGATAGTAGGCAGCTAGGGTTTGAAAGGCAGTCAGCACATCATCTACTAGAATGTAGGGATGATTTGCAAGCTCTTTCTCAGACAGGGTTACTGCTGCACCATTTTCAAAGGCTGTTTCGATAAAGTCATGGCCATCACGCGCACCTTTAAGTGGCACAAATAAATCTCCAGTTCCAATCAAACGACTATCAAACTCAGCTTTTTCTAACTGGGTGTCCTCAAAGATACTGATATCATTTTTAGCTCCAACAACTTGGGCAATTTCATAGATTGTTAATTTCATTTCTACTCCTTTAAAAAGGGTTGAAGTCCAAGAACTCTAATCACCTTACAGTGATGGTTCTGGCTTCTACCCTCTCTTTCATTTTTATAGCAAATGCGCTTCGCGCTTGTCAAAACTTTCCTTGGCAAGATCAACCAATCGCTCGATTAAGTCTGGATAGCTGATTCCCATATTGTCCCAAAGTAATGGATACATAGACCACTGGGTAAAACCTGGCATAGTATTGAGCTCGTTTAGGAAAATCTCTCCCTTATCTGTATAGAAGAAATCGCAACGAGAGAGACCGAGCCCACCAATGGCACGGAAGGCAGTTTCTGCATTTTGACGCATGACAGCTACCACATCATCACTGATTTTGGCAGGAATATCCATAGTAATCTTGTTATCAATATACTTGGCATCGTAGTCATAAAAGGCAACGTCCTTGACAACTTCTCCTGGCAGGGTGCTTTTGACATCGTAGTTGCCCAAGAGGCCAACCTCAATTTCACGGGCATTCACTCCTTGCTCTACCAAGACACGGCTGTCATATTGAAAGGCAAGTTCCAAAGCCTGACGGAGTTCTTCTTGGTTTTCAGACTTAGAAATACCGACACTAGATCCCATGTTTGACGGCTTAGTGAAGACTGGATAAGTCAATTTTTCTTCCACTTCAGCGATTTTAGCAGTCACATCATCCCCTTCAACGATAGCCACATAAGGAACTTGGGCAATACCAGCAGATTCTAACACACGCTTAGTCGTGATTTTGTCCATGGCAAGACTCGATGACAAGATGTTGCAACCAACATAAGGCATTTTCAAAACTTCCAAGAATCCTTGGACAGAGCCATCTTCTCCCATCGGACCGTGAAGAACTGGAAAGACCACTGCACCTTCTTCGTAGATGGCACTTGGTGCAACTTGCTTATCCCAATCAATGGTTTCATTGGTCATAAGACGATCCTCTTGACCTGGAGTCTGACTAAATTCCTGCGTTTTGATAAAGTCACCTGACTGGCTGATGAAGAAAGTCTTGACTGTGAAACGATCATAATTGACCGCACGCATGACACTTTCCGCTGAAAGGACAGAGACTTCGCGTTCCGCACTCCGTCCACCATATAAAAGAATAATCGTTTGTTTCATATTACTTGTCCTAATTCTACTAGAATACTCGCTCTTTAGTATATCATATTTGCTTGGTTTTTTAAAACTTGAACCTGATACTACCCATCACACTATACAAAAAGAGGCCGATAGGAACGATTTTCAGCCTCTTTGATTTTTTATAAATGAATGGAGTTCGTAAATTTGTCTACACTTACAACTCCGTTCGATTTTCAATAGCCCGTAAGAGGGTCACTTCGTCCGCATACTCGATATCTGCTCCCACAGCGAGACCTCGCGCCAGGCGCGTAACCTTGATACCAGCTGGCTTGAGCAAACGTGAAAGATACATGGAAGTCGCTTCTCCATCTGCTGTAGCATTTGTGGCTACAATCACTTCTGAAACCTCACTATCCATCAGACGAGTCATAAGGCTCTTGAGATTGATATCATCTGGACTGATACCATTCATAGGAGAAATGAGGCCATGCAGAACATGATAGAGGCCATGGTATTCTTGGATGTTCTCCATAGCTGCCACATCACGACTATCCTCTAGCACCAAAATCGTTGTCTGGTCACGACTTGGATCGGTACAGATAGAGCAAGGATCATCGTCTGTCAAACGTCCACAAATAGAACAGTAGGTCAATTCTCTCTTAGCAGAAAGGAGATTTTTTGCAAATTCATTGACATCATCATCAGACATCCCAATCGTATAAAAGGCCAGACGCGTAGCCGTCTTAATCCCGATACCTGGTAACTTGGAATAACTGTCAATCAGCTTGGCAATGGGTGTTGGATAAAGCATAATTTCCTTTCTAGTTCATTGGATGGTATTTTTGATATAGATTGATAATGTCACGTGCAATGGAAGGTCCTACACCATTTGTTAGATTGGTATTATGAGGAAAGACCACTGCAACAGCGATTTGGGGATTATCAGATGGGGCATAGGCCACCGCATTGGTATTGGTTGCTTGCTGTCCATCTGCCACATAACTTTCGGCTGTACCCGTTTTTCCGCTAATGGATACCAAGGCCCCATTTGAAAAGGCACGGCCAGTGGTCAACCCACTAGTTCCATGGGCAACCTGATAAAAACCTTGGTGCAAGATGCTCATATCGGAGTCGGATATATTGACCTTATTCATCTCTGTCGGTTGCAGTTGCTGAATCAAGTCACCCAGTCCTCCCTTATCATTATTGCCATAAATGCCTTCAACAATACGAGGAGCCACACGAACACCATCATTTGCAATAGTTGCTACATACTGAGCCAACTGCATGGGCGTATAGTTATCAAACTGCCCAAAGGCATTAGTAATGTAATTAGCAAAGCTATAGTCTTTGGGAACAAATCCAGTAGATTCATCTGGTAGGTCAATCCCAGTCGCAGAACCCAAACCATATTCACCAAAGGTTGAACGCAATTTCCCCATAGCAGACTCTAGATTGCTGGTGCCGACAAACATATTGGGTTGATAGGTTTGCCCCATAAGACCTAGGGCTGTTTGGATCATATAGGCATTAGATGAATACTCCAGAGCTTGGACTGCTGTGATAGGGAATGAACCGTAAGCCTGAGTATACCAAGAATTGATGGGAGCTGAACCTTGGAAGACAATGGACTGGTCTGTCAAGGTCTGATTTCCCGACAAGACTCCATTTTCCCAACCTGAGCTGATGGTCGCCGCCTTGACAACCGAACCTGGAACAAAGACATTGGTTACCGTTCCCAAGGAATCAGGCGTCAACTCTCCCGTTTTCAAGTCATGTTTGATCCCTGACATGGATAACACAGCACCTGTTTTTGGGTTAAGGGCGACTGCATACACACCTTCAGAATACTTAGCTCCACCATTCCCCAACTCTGAATTGAAATAACTTTTCAGCAAGGCATCCACGCTATCTTGGAAGGCCAAATCAATGGTCAGTTTAATATTATTCCCTTTGGTACCATCTTCGATATTTTCGACACTTTCCATATTACCGTACTTATCTAGATGAATTTCCTTCACTGAGCGTTTACCTTGCAAGGTTTCCTCGTATTGCTTTTCTAGATAAGAGGTCCCAACACGGTCATTTAGAGAATAACCTTTTTTAAGATAAGCATCTGCTTCTTCCGCTGGGAGACCAGCTTTTTCACTGGATACACTACCTACTATAGAAGAAAGGGAAGTCTCTAGAACTTTTCGATCCCACGAAGTTGAGATACTGACGCCGGGTAATTGTTTCGAAGCAGAGGCAATCAGAGCAATCTGGGTATCTGTCAGACCATCTGTCACAATGGTTCCTGTCGCAAAGTTTCCAACAGCATTTAACTGACTAAAAAGATAGATTTCTTTCTTTTCATCCTCTGTATAGTTTAGTTGACTTGTTGGGACACTATCGACCGCATTGTTATACAGTTCTGATTCGGATAGGCGATTGCCATCTGAATCCAAGCGTTTCTCACTTGGGAGAGCTTCCACTGTTTTTTTATAGATTTCAGGATCAGCCAAATAGTAATCAGCCAGCTGGCGTTCTGTCAAGTTTGGCGAACTGATGCTCACATAAGTCAGTAACTTTTTAGCTGTTTCTTTTAAGTCTGTAGCCGTCATTTTATTGCTACGCGTAAAGGAAACAACCTGCTTTAACGTATTTTCTACCAAAGGTTTTCCACTAGCATCATAAATTTCCCCACGGGCAGAACTGGTTGTGACCTTGGTCTGACTAGCTGAGGCTAGCTTTTTTTCGTAAAAATCCTTGTTCAAAACCTGCATATACAACAAACGACCAATAATGGTCATAAAGAGTAAAATGACGATTGAAAATAATAAATTAAGCCGAATCGGAATCGAATGGCTGTTAAATTTTCTCATACAAATCAGTCTCATTTCTAACTTAAAATCTTACTCTTAATTGTACCACAATTTGAGCAGAAAATTATGGAAAAGAAAGAAGCTTTTTTTCGTTTTTACAGTAAGATACGTTTTTATTTATCCATCTCTATATTATATGTTATAATGAATGTAAAAGTTCAATAATCTAGTCTTTTTCCAACACGACTCATTTAAAGGAGCCTTCCCTATGGACAAACCAGATATCGCAACTGTCATTGATTCACATTTTGAAGAAATGACAGACCTAGAGCAAGAAATCGCTCGCTATTTTTTACAAGCAGAAACGATTACAGATGATTTATCTTCTCAACAGGTCACTCAAAAATTACATATCTCTCAGGCTGCTCTGACCCGCTTTGCTAAAAAGTGTGGTTTTACTGGCTATAGAGAATTTATTTTCCAATACCAACATGAGGCAGAAAATCAAGCCAACCAAGTCTTCAAGCACAGTCCACTGACCAAACGAGTCCTCAGAAGTTATAGCAATATGAGGGAACAAACACAAGACTTGATTGACGAAGTCCAACTAGAACGAATTGCCCAGCTAATCGAAGATGCTGAGCGTGTCTACTTCTTCGGAACAGGCAGTTCTGGCCTTGTTGCTCGTGAAATGAAATTGCGCTTCATGCGTCTGGGTGTGGTCTGCGAAGCTTCGACCGATCAAGACGGATTTGCCTGGACAACCAGTATTATGGACGAAAATTGTCTCGTACTTGGTTTCTCACTTTCTGGCACAACTCCCTCTATTTTAGATAGTCTATTAGATGCCAAGGAGATGGGGGCAAAGACTGTACTCTTTTCAAGTGTTCCCAATAAAGATAGTCAAGCCTATACAGAGACTGTTCTTGTAGCCACCCACAGCCAACCTTCCTATATCCAACGAATATCCGCTCAACTTCCTATGCTCTTCTTTATCGATTTGATTTATGCCTACTTTTTGGAAATCAATCGTGAAAGTAAGGAGAAAATCTTTAATAGCTACTGGGAAAATAAGAAACTCAACGGCTATCGTAGACAAAAACGTGTCAGAAAATCCTAGTTTGGTTAAACCAAACTAGGATTTTTATTCATCACCAAACATATAGCAGATTGAAATAAGATGTGAACAAATCGATTAGGAAAGTCAAATTAATGTATAGAAATATTTTAGCAGTCGTGGCGTACTATTCTTGATTCAATCTACTATACCTCTTCAAGATTGTGAATTAGTCATATCTTGACTTAGTCTTGAATAATTTCATGTAATCACTTTTTGAAGGGAGTAAATAAGCAAGTCTGACGGTATCCTCAACAATTGTATATAATACGATGTAATCCTTACTCAAGGTCAATCCTCGCGTTTGGTAGTGAGGATCTAATTTCTTACCAAATTTTTCATCGGTATCAAATCCAGCTTGGGGGAAAATTTCTAGCCGATTAATATCTTTTCTGATACTCGCCACTTTTCGTCTCGCAGCCTCTACAGAACCGATTTCCTCTACTATATACTGATATATTTTATCCAGACTATCAATCACTCTAGGAGAATACAAAATCCTATATCTTTTATAATCCATAGCGTGTCACGACATCCTCATCTGTCAAGTAATTTCCAGCCTCAATCTTGGCATAACTTTCTTGAACTTTTGCTTGTAATTGTCTAAACAAATACTCCTTCTCTAATTCCTCTTCACTCAGTAAATCTACTTCATTTGTTACGGCAACATTCTTTAAAAATAATCTAAGTGCCGATGAAAGAGAGAGATTTTGTTCTTTTAACACTTCCATGGCATCATTTACCAATTCTCTATTAGCTTGAAAGGTCACAATTTTATTTGAATTCGCTATAGCCATTTTATATAACTCCTTTATATATTTTACTTATTATCTCACGATTATAAAGAAAGTCAAGGGAACTTGATTAGAAAATCCTAGTTTGGCTCAGCCAAACTAGGATTGTTTTGTTTTAAAATGATAGTAGGCACCCAACATCCCTGCTGTATTCTGATGATGAGCAAATTCTAATCTTGTTTTTTCATCTAGGCTTGGCACCAAGGCATCTTTCAAGGCTGTACGGATCTTGGGTTTGAGGATAGCCTCTTGTCCCATGATACCGCCACCGAGAATAACCACTTCTGGATTGGCAACATAGCAAATATTAGCCAGACCTTTCCCAAGGTAATCTACCATTCGGTCAATACCAGCCATGCAAATCTTGTTTCCTTCAGTGGCTTCCTTAAAGATGCGTCGGCCATTCCACTGGTCAACTGGATCTCTATGACCTGCTGCTACATACTCCACCAAGGCTGTTGTAGAAGCCAAATCTTGGAACGCTCCATCCTGCATATGCATATAACCAACTTCACAGGCTGAATTGCTAAATCCATGGAAGACTTTCCCATCCATAATCAAACAACCACCGATACCTGTTCCAATGGTCAAGCAAAGTGTCACACTCGCTCCCTTTCCTGAACCAGATACTGCCTCAGCCAGACCTGCACAGTTGACATCATTTTCAATTTCACAAGGAATATTAAAGCTAGTCTCGATTTCCTTCTTGAACTGAGTTCCTGCATAGTTGGGAATCTGAGGCCCAGCATAGAAAATCTCACCCTTGTCAGGATCTACCATCCCTGCAGAAGAAATGGCAACACCTGCTACTGGGCCTTTTTCTAAATAGCTGGCTACGATATCTTTGGTTTTTTGTAAGATATGAGGTCCACCCTTATGCGCCTCTGTTGGCATTTCATGCGATTCAACAAGTTGACCTTCTTGGTCGATCAAACCATATTTGATGTTGGTTCCACCGATATCAATTGCAACGTAGTGTGTCATAAATACCTCCTTATGGATTAGAGGAAGCGCTCCTTGGTTTCACGAATCAAGGTTGCAGCTGCTTCTACAACTGGACGATCGTCTTCAGTCACTGGTGTCAATGGTGAACGAACAGAACCAATATTCAACCCTTCATTAATCTTCAAGACTTCCTTAATCACACCGTACATATTTCCATGTGCAGCAGTCAATTTGCCAATGATTGCATTGATAGCGTACTGTAATTCACGCGCTGTTTCCAAATCTTTATCTGCAATCAACTGATTGAGTTTCAAGAAGAGTTCTGGCATCGCACCATATGTACCACCGATACCAGCTTTGGCACCCATGAGGCGACCACCTAGGAACTGTTCATCTGGACCGTTAAAGACGATATGGTCTTCCCCACCAAGGCTCACAAAGGTTTGGATATCTTGAACTGGCATAGAAGAATTCTTCACACCGATAACACGAGGATTTTTCAACATTTCAGTGTAGAGACTTGGAGTCAAAGCAACCCCTGCCAATTGAGGAATGTTGTAGATGACATAGTCTGTATTTGGAGCTGCAGAACTAATATCGTTCCAGTATTTAGCGACTGAGTATTCTGGCAAGCGGAAGTAAATTGGTGGAATTGTTGCAATGGCATCTACACCCAAACTTTCAGCGTGGCGAGCAAGTTCCATACTATCCTTGGTATTGTTGCAAGCTACGTGAGCAATGATGGTCAGTTTACCTTTAGCAACTGCCATGACTTCTTCCAAAATCAACTTGCGGTCTTCTACACTTTGGTAGATACATTCACCAGAAGAACCATTGACATAAAGACCTTGAACACCTTTATCAATGAAGTATTGAACCAAGGCACGCGTACGTTCTGAACTTACTTCTCCTTGATCATCATAACATGCGTAGAAGGCTGGAATGACACCTTCGTATTTTTTCAAATCTGACATAGATTTTCTCCTATTATTTTTATTTTCTGCTAAAGCAGATTCTTTCTTTACTTCTTTAGTATACACTTTACCGAAAAGGCTTTCAATATCTTGTAGGCACTTAGATTTTAGTTTCTTGCTTATAGAATAGCGTTTGGAGCGTTTGAAAGTAGTTTCAGAAATAATTGCAAGCCTTACTCATACTTAGCAAATAGCTTTTCCATCACTCCTACTTGTAAAAAAGCAAGGAGTCCAAAACCAAAGAGAATAAAAGCTGATCCTCCCAATAGAAGGGTAAAGGCTGATAGATATAGAATCATCAAAATCAAAAAGATAATTGCAATCATCAAGATAAACCAAGGAGCATTAAAACTAGCCAACATCAATCCTTTTTGAAGAATTTCTTTCCAAGATAGGTCATAACGTGCAGCGATGGGATAGCTAGCCAACATCACGATAGTGAGGAAGATAAGAACGCCTAGACAAATAGCTTTCACCATTTGGAAAGGCATAGCTGTCTGACCCCAGAAGAGATAGAGATCTAGAAGGCTTAACGAGACGATACCCAACTCAAGCAAACCTAATTGGAAACCCAATTTCAGATTTTGCTTAAAAGCTCTTAGATAGATTTTAAAAACAGGCACCCGTCTGCTCTTCTTAACTTCGAACATGGTCTCGTAGAGGCTGATTTTAGCCACTCCAATCGTCACGATGGGTAAACAAGAGACGACAAAAAGAAGATTGACTGTCACGATGTCCAAGACTTTCTCGCTAAAACGCATGAGAAAGTTGTCTGTATCAAATGCTGCCTTGATAAGGCTTACTCCTTTTTGTGCCATGTTTGCTCCTCCTGATTTTTTAATCAATCAAAATTTTAAAGAGATATTTGCGAACCTTGTCTTCCATACCTGCATAGCCATTTGGCTGGTGTGGTTCTCCTGGAAAGAAAATTGCAAAATTGTGATAACCCAACAAGAGTGGGTAGTTTTCATGACAATGAACAAAGCCAATGTCACTCGCTTCGTCGAATGCTACTGCTTCATCTTTGATACGTGAACCGTAACTCGAATATTCATGTCCTTCTACCAGCAAATGCAAATCTGCATAGTTCTTGTGATGTTCAAACTGGTCATTTTCAGCTTGATTGAGGACATTTTCCTGAACAACTAGAAAGACTTTATCTCCATCAATATCATACTTACCTAGTTCGAAAGAATCCTTACGATGTTGGTAGAGATAGTCGATAGCCTTGTCTAGATTGGGATGAATTCCTTTGTAAAAGGTGATGTTTTTCAAATCGTCAAAAATCATACTCTTTCCTTCGTTTCTGATAGTTAACTAAAACCATTCTTAAGTTTATAAGTGTCTAACAAAATCTCCAAGGTAAGAAAATACCCAACATTTTGTAGACACTTATAACTCTATATTCTCTAAATCTATAAAATATACTTCTGTATTTTGATAGATTAATTTTCCTATACTCAATGAAAATTGAAGAGCAAACTAGGAAGCTAACCGCAGACAATACTTAAGTATGGCAAGGTGACGCTGACGTAGTTTGAATTCGATTTTCGCAGAGTATTATCCTTTAACAGCTCCCATAGTAATACCCTGTGTGAAGGATTTCTGGAAGACTAGGAAGACTGTTACGATTGGCACGGCTGCAAGAGCAGCTCCTGCCATAATCAAACCATAGTTGGTTGCCATTTCAGCCTGCATGGTCGCAACCCCAAGTGAGATGGTCAAATTTTGACGTGAAGTCAACATTACCAACTGCATGAAGTAGTCATTCCAAGTATTGATGAAGGTGAAGATTGCAAGAGCTGCAAACCCTGGTTTTACAATTGGGAAGGCTACGCTCCAGAAAGTACGAATCTCACCACAACCATCGATTTTAGCTGATTCAAGCAACTCTGTTGGAATATTTTCACTGAACTGTTTCATGAGGAAAACCCCAAATGGCCATCCAATCAAAGGCAAGATAACTGCCCAAAGAGTGTCATGGATTCCCATGAAGTTGACGATACGTACCAATGGTACAAGAACAACTTGTTTCGGAAGAGCCATGGCAGCAATAAAGATTGCAAATAGAATGCGTTGACCATAGAAACGTTTTTTAGCCAATACATAACCTGCTAGAGATGAGGTTGCACAGACTAGGAACATGGTTACCAATGAGATAAATACTGAGTTCCACATCCATTGCAAGGCAGGGTTCTGCACCATGAGTTGTTGGAAGTTTTCCATGGTTGGCATTTTAGGGAACCACTGAGGTGGAATAACGATTGTATCAGGTTGTGATTTGAATGCCCCTGTCAAAATCCAGTAGAATGGAAAGATGAACAGCACAGTCAACAAGAGCAAAATGATTGTTGAAATAACAGTGAAGGCTGTTAATGGTTTTTTTTCTGTAGATTGCATAGCTGTCTCCTTTCTTTAGTATTCTACGTCGTTTCCAAGTACTTTAAATTGAACAAAGCTTACGATCGCAATCATGACTGCCAAGAAGACACCAATTGTGTTGGCATAGCCGTATTCTGTCAATTGGAAGGCTTTTTCGTAAAGGTAGTACATAAGTGTACTTGTTGAGTAGTTTGGACCACCAGATGTCAAAAGCTGAATCAAAGCAAAACACTGGAATGAGTTAATTGTTGTGATGATTGCGATGTAAAGGGTTGTTGGAAGAAGGCTAGGCCATTTAATCTTCCAGAAAACTTGAAACTCAGTTGCACCATCAACACGCGCCGCTTCAACCAGTGAATTGTCAATATTCCCCATAGCAGCGATATAAAGGATAATCGGCTGACCAACTGAAGTTGTCAAAAGGATAATCATAATCGCCATCAAAGCCCAGTGTTTGTCTCCCAGCCAAGAAATGTTCTGGCTGATGATATGACTTGACTTGAGGACAAAGTTTAGAATCCCTGATAGTGGGTCATAGATCCATTTCCATACAACTGTTACAGCAACACTACCTGTTACAACAGGAAGGAAGAAGACGAAACGGTAGAAAGATCTGGCAATAGCATTTTGGTGATAGGTTTGTGATGCTACAAAGAGCGAGAATAGAACAACAACTGGCACAGATCCAATAACCAGGATAACCGTGTTGATTAAAGACTTCATAAAGACAGGGTCTTTAAACATACGGATATAGTTGTTTAAGCCTACAAACTCAAAGTTTGTCATAGAGTAATTAAAGAAACTTGTAATGAATCCCATCACCATAGGAGCCAATACAAAGATGACAAAGAAGAACAACACTGGTGCTAGGAAAGCATAGGAAATCACTGTTTCCCGCATACGAATTTTATTGACTTTCACAGTCGGCACCTCTCTTTCAAATAGAATAATTTTTTGACTTTCTTGAACTGTTTTAAAATCAAAATGAAATTTTTTAAGATTCGCTTATGTAAGAACTTCATTTTAATTTCGTGACAGTTCCTTACATTTCAAACAAAATCCTCCCTTTTCTTACATAGACTATGCACAGGGAAAAGGGAGGGATCAATCTGATTTAGTGCTTATTGTTTTGTGGCTTTTTTAATTGTTTCGTTCGCTTTTTCAGTGAAGGCTTTCAAAGCGTCCGCTGGTTTTTCGTCACCATTTGATACAGATTGCAACATTGGGAACCAAAGTGTTCTCATTTCAGCAAAACCATTGATAGTGTTGTAGTATGGTGAGTAGTATTTAGTCCAACCACTGATTGTTTCCATACGTTTGTCTTCATAAAGTTTACCAAATGAAGTACGAACTGGGAAGGCACCTGTACGAACAACGTCTTTTGGACCCCATTCTTTATCATCTGCGATGAATTGAACAAATTTCTTAGATGCAGCAACTTTCTTGTCGTCTTTGTTGTTGAATACTGCAAATCCGTTTACAAGGTATTCAAGAGCTGGTTTGCCTGAATCTGATGGGAATGGTACTTCTACCACTTCTACTTTACTTGCTTCCAAGAGTTTAGCTTGGATACCGTTTTGAGCTGGCGCCCAAAGGATTGTGTAAGATGTTTGACCGTTGGCAAAGTTTTGGATATCTGCTCCACCGTCAAATTGTGAACCATTGTTCAACAAACCGTCTTTAATCCAGCTAGCTGCTTTTTCAAGACCTTTGACGAATTTAGGATCATCAGTTGTATATTTTGTGACATCTTTATCTGTTACAGAACCGCCGTAAAGGTTTGAGATAAAGGCACGTGTTCCTTGGTCTCCCCCTTGACCAGAACTGAACAATGAACCTGGTGTGTAGCCTTTGTCTTTAAGCGCTTTCAAAACTTTTTCAAAATCATCAGTTGTCCAACCTTCTTTTACAAGGTTTGCAACTCCAGCTTCTTCCAACATTTTCTTGTTCATAGCCATGTAGAATGGGGCAGAACTAATTGGATACATGTAAGCCTTGTCTCCAGCTTTACTTGCTTGTACGATGTTTTCGTTGTTGACATCTTTAACAAAGTCATCTGTGAAGAGGTCGTTTAAGTCAGCTAATTTACCATTTTTACCATATTGGATGATACGTCCTGGTGCATCAAAGAGTACGTCTGGAGCTGTTCCTGCTTCGATAGCTGTTGTGATTTTTTCAGGACCTGACTTGAAGTCAATAGTTTCCAATTTCACTTTTACATCTGGATTGGCTTTTTCAAACGCTTCGATGATTGATTTTTCATATGTTCCAACACCGTCACCAGTTTTTTCTTGGGTAAATACTGGGAATGCCCACCAAGTGATTTCTGTTTTGGCACCGTCACCACCTGATTTGGCAGCATCTTTACTTCCGCCAGAATTGCCACAAGCAGCAAGACCAAGAACCGCAGCACTCGCAAGTACTGTACAAGCTAATTTTCTAAATTTCATTTGTATTCTCCTATGTAATAAGCGTATCCAACTTGGATAATGAGTTCTTTATTTCTTGTATGCGATTTCATTTCATCCTACTCATCCACCACTCTCCTCTTTTTTCAGATTGTGTTATTTGAGACCAGCAACAAAGCGTTCCGTAATCTCTTTTGGTCTAGTAATAGCGCCACCAACAACGATGCCTCGCACTCCATATTCAAGGATTTGTTTGGCTTGTTCTGGTGTATGAATTTTTCCTTCTGCAATGACATCTACACCGGCATCGCAGAGTTTTTTGATGAGTTCAAAATCTGGACCGTCTACTTTTGGACTGTAGGATGTGTATCCTGACAAGGTTGTTCCGACAAAGTCAATTCCTGCTTCTACAGCTGCTAGTCCTTCTTCGAAGATACTAGTATCTGCCATCAAAAGCTGGTTAGGATATTTCTCCTTAACCTGACGAATGAACTCTTGAATTTCCAAACCATCGTAGCGTTCACGCTTGGTACAATCCAGAGCAATCACCTCGATGTCCAGTTCTGCCAATTCATCAACTTCTTTCATAGTAGCCGTGATGAAGGGTTCTTGTGGCGGATAATCTCGTTTGATAATCCCGATAATCGGAAGTTTTGTAACCTCCTTGATTTCCTTGATATCACGAACACTGTTTGCTCGGATACCGACTGCTCCACCTTGCTCAGCCGCTTTGACCAGCAAGGGAATGACTCCTCCCGCTTCTGTATAAAGCGGTTCGTGAGGAAGGGCCTGACAAGAAACGATGATTCCATCTTTGATTTGTTCAATCAAGGCTTCTTTAGTAATCTGTGGCATCCTCTTTCCTCCTTTTCTTTGTTCTTATGAGGTCATTATATATTATTTATGAAGCGCTTTCAATACTTTGTAGTAGGATAGATTCCAGTTTCAAAAGTATTTTATAGAACAGCTGTTTCTGAAAGTAGTTTCAGAGAGTTATCTATCTTATACTCTTAGAAAATCTCTTCAAACCACGTCAGCGTCGCCTTACCGTACTCAAGTACAGCTTGCGGCTAGCTTCCTAGTTTGCTCTTTGATTTTCATTAAGTATCAAACTAATAAGAATCACAATAAGCTCATTCATAAATGGTTACCTAAAGAAACTAA